>NZ_CFIGVI010000001.1:0-244093 GCF_984588085.1 Wandonia sp. | reverse complement strand
CTGGAATCAGGATGAATACCTAAACATCTGGGTATGTAATATGTCTATCTCTTTTTTAGGACAGGAAACTACTGCATTGCTTGGATATGCCACACCTCCTGACGGGTTGTCGCACTGGCCTGCAGGATCAACAGAAGGGATGAAAGATGGTGTCGTTATTCAATACCAGGTATTCGGAAGCAATAACCCAAATCCACTTCCTGACCCAAGTGGAAACGGAGGCAATATGGAGGTATTAGGTCGAACAGTTACACACGAGGTAGGACATTACCTGGGACTACGACATATTTGGGGAGATGGAGGCTGTGCTGAACAAGACGGAGTAGATGATACCCCAAATGCTGCTGCGCAATCAGATTTTGACTGTAACACAAGTAAAAACACGTGTGTTGATAACATCCCTGAACTCGGGGGAGACGCTCCTGACATGATCGAGAATTTCATGGATTATTCAGCAGAATCGTGCCAAAATTCATTTACTCTCGGACAAATTGGAATTATGCGATCTGTTTTAGAAAATTTCCGACCTGATTTAGGAGACGGTAATCCTCTTGGAATTACCACACAGAAAAGTATAGAAGCGTCCATATTCCCCAATCCTTTCAAAAATGAAATCACCGTTTCTATTGAAACTGGAAAAGCAGATCACATTCGACTTATTTCTACAGAAGGACGGGTAGTTTTCGCTTCAGACATCTCTGAAGGATCACTTTCCTTCCAAACTGGAAAAATTGAAACAGGTATATATATAGTCCAGCTTACCTATCAATCGGACATTGTTTTCACGCAGAAGCTGATCAAGCAGTAGCAAACAATTTTCTCTAAATATATCACAACACAATTATTTTTTTGAGAAAACCAAAAGGACGCTTTTTAAGCGTCCTTTTACATTTAACTTATTCTTTTCCCTCTACTTCTCCTTAAACAATTCCAGCACATCGAGTAAAGAGTCATACTGTTTGTCAGCAATTACCAGATGCGGATGAGGCGTATTGGAACCATCCGGAACAACAATGGTTGCCATAGATGCTGCTTTTGCCGCAAGCAATCCATTGAAGGAATCTTCAATAACCAGACAATTCAAAGGTTGCACTCCCAATTGTTGTGCGCAAGTCAGATATACTCCTGGATGAGGCTTTCCAAACTCCTCAAATTCTGCTGAATGAGCAACATCAAAATAGGTTTCTAATTCCAGTTTCTTCAACACCGTTTTTAAAATCCTTGAATACGAAGATGTTCCAATCCCGAGTTTATACCCCCGACTCGACAAAAACGGCACTATTTCATGAACTCCTTTCATCGGTTTTCCTTCCTGTTCTATGTAATATACTACCCGGTCTATGATCTCGTGAATTACTTCTTCATTGCTTTTTCCTTCCCAGGGAAAACGACTCCTCCAAAACGCAACCACCTCATCTATCCGCAACCCCACGGTCTCTTCAAAATCAGGCTTATCAAGATTAAGCCCCAGCGAATTAAACACTTCAACTTCCGCTATTTTCCACAATGGTTCCGAGTCGATCAGAACCCCATCCATATCAAAGATAACTGCCTCTATTTTTCTTTCTTTCCAGACCATTCGTATAGATTTCCTCCTCCAAGTAATGTTTTTTTCTCATCCGAGATAATGATTCTTCCATCAGGCATCTGCGTAATCGCTTCTCTCTGCCTCCAGAAAGGCAAATTATGCTTTATCACATTTCCGTTTTTCCAAAAATTCGCGTCCGGATTAAAGAGATGTATTTCATACCAATCCGAATAGGTAAGCAACGCTATTCCCTTATCTAACTTACACATCCCTGTAATACTATAACTCCTCCAGGAACCATTTCCCAAAGTCAGCGTATTCACCCACCTGGCGGCATGCCTCCCCGGTTCATTTGGGACCTTATAAATCCGGGCTTCCCCGGTAAAAGGATCTGTCCTGCATTTTGTAAAAATGATGATTTCATTCTCCCAGATAACAAAAGCCTCCGCATCATACACCTTCTCATCATCAGTCGGTGGATAGCTCATTTGTTCGGGGTAGTAAAACTGTATCTCATCCGCCTTAACTTCCCTTTGTCCTACTTTTGACAGGGGAAAGCGATAAATAGTCAGGTTATTACGGGTGTTTCGGTTATTTCCTATATCACCAATGTACACCCTACCACTATCAATAGTAATTTCTTCCCAGTCCGTGTTTCTGACATTAACAAATGTTGTTTTTGATACTAACTTACCAGAAAGGGATACTTCATACACCACAGGCTCCCCACCACTATCGTTTAGTGTAAGTACAGATGTATCCGAGCAGGCAACCAACCCTGAACTCTCATGAATGATATCCGGCAATGCAGCAATCTTCTTTAATTGTTGAGCCAACCCCGAAAAGCACACCCCAATTACCAAACAGATGGAAAAAGTAAACTTCATACACATTTCAATATGAAGTTGTAAATTTACCAAAAAAACAAGGCATGTTGAATCCGGGATCTAAAGGTTGGGTAAACAAATACCTCAGCATGGTTCGCAAAGGGGATATTCGACTTCAGTATAATCTGGAGTGCGGGACAACCGGCGAAAACAAGACTCATATGCTATTAGGAGGAACCGGCATTATATTTGGCGTTTATTCTCATTTTATTTTTATCCAACCAACAAAAGAAGATAAATGGACCAAGCATGAACAGTTAAAAGTACTTTATCTCGAATCCCTTTTGTTTGTTTACACGGAATATAAAAACACAGCGGAAATAGACACTGAACTGTTTTCCTCCACGTTAACTGACTTTTTTGAAGCCGGAGGAAGTCGTGAAGTTCGCAGCAGTTGGCTTGATTTTCTCCGTTTCAGTAAACTCAACCCGTTGGAAGAAGCGATCAACAAACGAACCCAGATCCCTCTTTCTTTTGACCATAAGATCTGGGTAAGCTACTTACAAAACAGTCTTTGTTTTATTGATGTTCTTCTTTTCAGAATATTTCTGACCGGCGAATCAGATCCGGGTAGCCTTCAGAAAAAAAGAGCCATTATGTCTGAAGCAGCTCTTCAGGTAATTATTCTGGCTTCTCACGCAGACGGTTTTGTAGCAACCAAAGAACGATCCTTATTTGATCTGTTTCTGGCATCAGCAGACTTTTCGGAAGAAGAACGGCTACATTATATAACGCTTTTTAAAAGCGGTGCTTCTATTGAAGATATTGAACCTGCTACAGCAATGCCTCAAATGTTCAAGAGATATCTGCTGGACCTTGCTATTTTTACCGTTTGGTCCGATACGGATTTCAGTGAAAAAGAATATACTTTCCTACAAGATCTCAGTACCTATCTGGATTTCTCGGAAGACGATCTTAATGAATCTTTTTCTGTAGTTGAGAATTTTGTCCTGAAAAACCATGATATCATACCCTACCTCAAAGGAGGGAACTCGTATGACAAAGTTGTCTCTCGCCTGGGAAACCACTGGTCAAAAATTATTCTGCGTAATAAAGACCGTCTCACTAAAGAAATCAGAGAAAGTAAAGAATTGGTGGAGCTCGTCCGAAAATCTGCTATCGTGGAGCTTTCGGGAGAAGAAAAAGAGAAAGTAAAATCCCAGTTTATGGACATCATCAAAAGTGTTCCGGCGCTCGCGATATTTATGCTTCCCGGAGGAGCTATTCTTCTTCCTTTAATTCTGAAAGTAATTCCTACATTAATTCCATCTGCATTCAGAGACAATGAAATAGACGAAGACACTGCCCGTCCTTAGTCTATTTATCATCGTAAAGACATGTCTTTCATTACTATGCGAACCGTTTCCCTTGTTTTCTGTTCCAGAATAATCTCTTTCCCTACCGTTACCCGATCAATTGTCGCCTGATCATAATGCCGAATCGTAACCAGTTCGAGATCCTCGTTGTACTTTACTTTAAAATCATCAGAAAAAACAGCTATCACTTTTTCCAGATCTACTTTTTTCCGGTCTACTAATAAAGAAAAACTCAATGCCGAATTTTGCATAACATTGATCTTCACTCCCAACTTATCCAACGTATTGAATATTGAAGAAATACTCTTTTCAACTATGAACGAAAAATCTTTTGGCATTACGGAGATAAGAAGCTGATCCATTTTGAAAATAAAAGAAGGAACGAGGTGGTCGAAATCAGGGGACTCTTGTATAACTGTACCTTCTTCGGAAGGATTCAAAAATGATTTCACGTACAAAGGAATCCCCTTGTTTTGTAGAGGTTTCACCGTTTTAGGGTGTATCACTGAAGCTCCGTAATACGACAATTCAATCGCTTCTTTGAAGGAAATCTTGTCCAGTTTAATCGTATTATCAAACCATTTCGGATCCGCATTCAACATTCCCGGGACATCTTTCCAGATAGTGACATCATCCGCATCCGATACGAAAGCCAGTATCCCGGCTGTATAATCCGAACCTTCTCTTCCTAGAGTGGTGGTAAATCCTTCAGCCGTATGCCCCAAAAAACCCTGAGTTACAACAATCCGGTTCTTCTCAAAATGAGATAGCATTCTTTCTCTGATCAACGCGCCTGTTTTCTGCCAGTCCACACTTCCTTCTCTATACGTATTATCTGTTCTGATCAACCTTCTCGCGTCTTCCCAAACCGCTGACAGTTGTTGCTGATTAAGGTATGTAGCAATAATTCGGGTTGAGATAATCTCACCCAACGAAACAATCTGATCGTATTCAAAGTCAAAATTATCAGATCGGGGTTGCTCTATTTTCAACGACAATAAACGAAATTCATTTTTCACCTGATTATAGACCTCCTCATTTGATGCATCAAACAGATCATTCATTATCATCAGGTGAAATTGCTCTAATTCATTTACTTCATTTCGAAAAAGCTGTGTATCTCCGTTCCAGCAGGCCGTAGCAATCCGTTCCAAAGCATTGGTTGTTTTACCCATCGCCGAAACAACGACAATCAGGTTATTATCTCCATGCATTGCAAGTATCTGTGCCACATTTTTTACTGCATCTGCATCTTTTACTGACGCCCCTCCAAACTTAAATACCTTCATCCCCATATTTATTTGTAACAAAAGTACTCTTTTTGTAGTTTTACATTATAATGCAAGAGTTAACTATCCGGAATATCGCTGTGGCTTTTCACGAGAAAAGTATTAACCGTGATTTTATTGAACAAACGAGAAATCAAATCCGGAAAGATGCACAAAACCTATGCGAAGTACCAGAGTTCAATCCTGACCTTTCAGCTTCTGTTATTGAACAATTTACCGGATGGATTGCCCACATAGAAGAAGCAATCGTAAAAAAAGGAAATCGTATTGATCAATTCTATTACTTGGTTGACCTGCCTGAAAGCATTATGAAAGAACTTCAAAAGGAACAATCAAACGAATCCAACCGGCAAATTCATGAACTGATCCTTTACCGGGAAGCTCAAAAAGTGTTCATCCGAAACTATTACTCTCCGGATAAAACAAAAAACAGAGTAGAATAGATTTTTTTGTTTGAAAATCAACAGAAAATGTTTCCCGAACTATCCAAAACAAACCTTCAGCGATTATTTTGTTTTTTTATGTTTAGGAAGTGTTTAAATTCCTTAGTTTTGTAGTTCCATTATTGTTCAAAAAGACATGGATAAATTTTCATACGTGGGAAATGGAGATGTGAATGCCATAGACCATCTCTATAAAGAATACCAAAAAGACCCCTCCGCTGTAGATGAGGGTTGGAGGAAGTTTTTCGAAGGATTTGATTTTGCCCGCACCAATTTCGAGGACGGTGAAATTCCGGAAAACTATCAGAAAGAATTTAAAGTAATCAGTCTTATTCACGGTTACCGATCTCGTGGTCACTTGTTTACCAAAACCAACCCGGTTCGGGAACGTCGTAAATATGAGCCTACGCTTGCCATCGAAAACTTTGGTTTATCAGAGTCCGATATGGATACCGTATTCCAGGCAGGCGAAGAAGTAGGGATTGGCCCTGCAACGCTTCGTGAAATCATCAAACATCTTGATGAGACGTATTGCCAGTCTATCGGAATCGAATACAATTACATTCGTGAACCGGAAAGACTAAACTGGATGAAGCACCATATTGAGGTGACAAACCGCCCTCAGTTTGATAAAAATCGTAAAATACGTATTTTCAAAAAACTGAATCAGGCTTCTAACTTTGAGAATTTCCTTCAAAAGAAATATGTCGGTCAGAAACGTTTTTCCATTGAAGGTGGGGAGGCTTTAATTCCGGCTCTTGACACACTTATCTCCAAAGGGGCTGAGTTAGGAATAGAAGAGTTTGTTATGGGAATGGCTCACCGTGGTCGTCTAAATACACTTGCAAACATTTTTGACAAACGTCCACGCGATATCTTTTCCGAATTCGACGGAAAGCAATTCGACATGGACGATGACTTTGACGGAGATGTTAAATACCATCAGGGTTATTCTTCTCCTGTTGTGGCAGATAACGGCGCACACGTTCATTTGACACTTGCGCCCAACCCATCTCACCTTGAAGCGGTAGACCCTGTAGTAGAAGGAATTGCCCGCGCTAAAGTAGATCAGTACCTGAAGGATTATAATAAAATCTGTCCGGTTCTGATTCACGGTGATGCAGCTATCGCAGGTCAGGGAGTTGTTTATGAAGTCATTCAAATGGCTCAGCTGGACGGATACAAGGCGGGTGGTACAGTACATATTGTTGTGAATAATCAGGTTGGTTTTACAACGAATTATCTGGATGGCAGATCATCAACTTATTGTACAGATGTCGCTAAAACCACTTTATGTCCTGTATTCCATGTAAACGGAGACGATGTGGAAGCTGTTGTACAAACAATGGAAATCGCTTTAATGTATCGTCAGACATTCAACAGAGATGTTTTCATTGACCTTCTTTGTTACAGAAAATATGGTCACAACGAGGGAGATGAACCTAAGTTCACACAACCCAATTTGTACAAACTGATCGCTAAACATCCGAACCCTAAAGATATTTACCTGAAACAATTACTTGCTGAAGGAACAATGTCAGAAGAGGAATCGAAAAGTATCGAGGAATCGTATCTTAGATTCCTGGACGACGAATTTGAAGTTGCGCGGAAAAATGAGAGAGCCATCACCTGGAATTTCCTTGCTAATACCTGGGAGGGATACCGTCATGGTCGGATAGAAGATTTTATCTATTCTCCTGAAACAGGTGTTGAGATAAAGAAACTGAGAGAACTTGGGGAAAAGCTGTCTTCACTTCCGGAAGGAAAAAATTACTTCCGCAAAATCCAAAAGATCTATGATGATCGTTTGAAATCTATCCGAGAGGACAGATTGGATTGGGGAGCTGCTGAAATGTTAGCGTATGCTTCTTTACTTGATGAAGGACATCTGGTTCGTATATCCGGTCAGGATGTAGAACGCGGAACATTCTCTCATCGTCATGCGGTGGTTAAAACCGAAGATACGGAAGAAGAAATTGAAACGCTGAATCTTCTTAATTCAGATCAGGCTAAGTTTTACGCCTACAATTCACTGCTTTCCGAGTATGCTGTTCTTGGATTTGAATACGGTTATTCATTAGCTACCCCAAATGGTCTTCCGATCTGGGAAGCTCAGTTCGGAGACTTCTTCAACGGAGCACAGATTATGATTGATCAGTTCATCTCTTCCGGTGAGGATAAATGGTCTGTACAAAGTGGATTGGTAATGCTACTTCCACACGGATATGAAGGTCAGGGAGCGGAACACTCAAGTGGACGTATGGAACGATTCCTTCAATCGTGTGCGGATTTGAATATGCAGATTGTCAATACTTCGACTCCGGCGAATCATTTCCACTTGCTACGTCGTCAATTGAAGCGGGAATTCAGAAAACCACTGGTTGTCTTCTCTCCTAAAATGTTATTGCGTTACCCTTCTGCTGTTTCTACATTGGAAGATATGTCGAAAGGAGCTTTCAAAGAGGTACTTGACGATCCGATTGCAGACACAAAAAAGGTAGATACACTTGTATTGTGTACAGGTAAATTCTACTACGAAATGACTGAAAAGGCTCAGGAAATGGGAGTTGAGAATATGGCATTCATTCGTATCGAACAATTATATCCACTTCCTGAAAGTCAATTGAAAGCGATATTTGATAAATATACAAACGTTAAACATTACGTTTGGGCACAGGAAGAACCTTCCAACATGGGAGCATGGCAGTATATGGCTATGAATCTGCGCTCTGTTCACCTGGAAGGAATAATGCGTAAATCCTCAGCAGCTACCGCCGAAGGAAGTAAAGATCTTCACGTTAAACGCCTGAAAACTCTTTTTGACGAGTTATTCAAATACGCAAAAGTTAAAGAAAAAGCGAAATAAAAACGAAAACAAGATAAGATGTCCGTTTTAGAAATGAAAGTACCAAGTCCGGGGGAATCAATCTCGGAAGTTGAAATAGCAACATGGCTGGTTTCGGATGGTGACTATGTAGAAAAAGATCAGGCAATTGCAGAAGTTGACTCTGATAAAGCTACATTGGAACTACCTGCTGAGGAATCAGGTGTTATAACACTTAAAGCCGAAGAAGGTGACACTGTAGCTGTCGGGCAGGTAGTTTGCCTCATAGACACTTCTGCACCGCGTCCTGAGGGAAGCTCGGCTCCTGTTGAAGCTGCTCCAAAAGAAGAAACTCCAAAGACACCGGAAGTTCAGAAAGAAGCTGCTCCAGCTCCAAACCCTATGCCAGTTGAAGATAAATCGTCTTCAAATTATGCTACAGGAACTGCTTCTCCGGCTGCATCAAAAATCATGGCGGAGAACAATATCCAATCGGCACAGGTAAAAGGTACCGGAAAAGACGGAAGAATCACAAAGCAGGATGTCATCGCAGCTATGGCAGGGGGATTCTCAACTGATGCAGCAGCAGGATGGGGAGGAACTCGCGAGACAAAAGCAGAAAAAATGTCCATGCTACGTCGTAAAATTGCAGAACGTCTGGTTTCTGTTAAAAATGAAACGGCAATGCTTACTACTTTTAACGAGGTAGACATGAAGCCTATCATGGATTTGCGAAATGCATATAAAAAGAAATTTGCGGAGACACACGATGTTAACCTTGGATTTATGTCTTTCTTTACCAAAGCGGTAACAGAAGCGTTGAATCTATATCCTGCAGTTAATGCACAGATCGATGGAAAAGAAATTATTTTCCATGATTATGCTGACATAGGAATTGCCGTAAGCTCTCCGAAAGGACTTATGGTACCTGTTATTCGAAATGCGGAGCAAATGTCATTGGCAGAAATCGAGAGAGAAATTAAACGTCTTGCTATTCGTGCCCGTGACGGAAAAATTACTCCGGACGAAATGACAGGAGGTACATTCACTATCACTAACGGAGGGGTGTTCGGGTCAATGATGTCAACTCCGATTATTAATCCTCCTCAGTCAGCAATTCTGGGAATGCACAATATTGTTGAGCGTCCGGTTGCTATTGACGGTAAAGTGGAAATCCGCCCTATGATGTACCTTGCGTTGTCATACGATCACCGGATTATTGATGGAAAAGAATCTGTGAGCTTCCTTGTTAAAGTTAAGGAAATGCTTGAAAACCCTGAACGTATGTTGTTCGGCTCGAAAGATCCTTATGAGGTATTGCTAGGTTTATAAGAAAACAGTTATCGTATATAAATAAAATAGCCCCGGTAAACCGGGGCTATTTTTGTATTCAATCGTATCGTCTCTCTCTTACTTTTTAAACTCTCCCACTACTTCAAGAATGGTACGAAATGCTGCAAACCGTCCATTGTAACGAAGTGCGTGCTCACGTTGCAATTTAGGGGCAAACAGCGTATTGTATTGCTCTAAAACAGCCTTGCTTTCACACAGGTAAGAAATCGCATAAGACAATCCCCCTTCTTCCTCTGCATGAATCCTTGCAATACGACTTTCCAAAAACAATCCCGTAGCCATTACATCGGGAATGTGCACTTCCTTCATCCAATTCAGCCAATCATCGTGAACAGCCTCATCTATGCTTACAGTAACATTATATAATATCATCTTCTCTCTTTAAATTTACGGTGTTTCGTTCGTACCTTCGACACGACTACTTTCCCCGGTTAATTCCCTGAAACGCTTTCTTGCTTCAATAACATGCAAACTCCCCTTGTAATCAAAAAGGATCTTTCTATACCACTCTTTTGCTTTTTCTTTATCCTTTACGTGATAATCATAGATTGCAGCCAGTTGCATAACTGCATCATCGGCAAGAATGTCCTGTCCATGCAAATTATAAACTTTTTCCAGATAGGGAATTGCATCTTCCCAACGCCCCTGATATTGCATAGCACTTGCTTTTCGCATCAACACTTCATCTGCCAGTCCATGAAAAGGATAATATGTCAATACTGAATCATAAATGGCAAAGGCTTTTTCATACTGATGTTGTTCAAGCAACAAATCCGCCTGGGCAAACTGTTTCATCGCGACATAATTACTATCCAATCCCAGATTATCCGTAATCAGAAGCGATAGTTTCATTGCATCATTTGCTATTAGTTTACTAGTCGATCCCTTTAACACATCAAGTTGTGACTGGGCAAACATAAACTCTCCATCATAATAAAAGATACGGGCGTTCTTCAATTTCGCTTCCGCGCCAATTGCATCGTATTTGAAATCTTTATCTACCTGCATATAGAAAAGAGAGGCTTCCCAAATATTATCCAATAGTACTTCCGTATCACCCAACAGCAATTTCGCACGGGCAATTTCCATTTTAGGAACACCGGGAATGGCTAATGCAGCCGTTAATAAGGACTTTGCAGCCGTCGGTTCTCCGGCATAAAACGCTTTAATTTCTGCTAATTCCAGTATAAGGTTAAACGAATTGGCATTCTTCCCAACTCTGTCCAAAACAGTTTCATATTCCAGAATTGTCTGGCTGATCTCCTCCTTATTGAAGGATCTGTTCTGCGTTACCTCAATGAAAGAAGTATTCAGTAGCTCTTTCTCTGCTCTGTAAAAATAGACCTTATCAGCGCCCAACTCTTTTACATACTGAAATGCTTTTCGTGCTGTTTTATAATCTCCCGAGTGTTTAGCGATGACTCCCAACTCAAGAACATTCCTTCCTTCTTCCTTATACCTTTTGTCAAGTGCTTTAGCCTGGATCAATGCACCGGCAAAGTTTCCTCTGTGTAAATACAACCAAATCAACAACTCAGAATATACTTTTTCATCCGGACTCTTTTGAATACGTTCCAACAATTTCCGCCGCATCATTTCGTATTCTTCTGATTCTCCTTCTTCAAAACTCAGATAACGAGCCATGATATTCTGAACCGAAGACTTGTATGCCACACTATAGTCAATCAAACCAATGTACTCATTGATCATTTCTTCTGTATTACCTAGTGCACCATATGCTTCAGCTAACTGTATATTAAGTGGATACCGATCTTTCAGAAGTTTCCTCCCTTTTAACAGGGTTTCCAATGACCAGTCAAATTTAGACCTGGACTTAAATCGATTACTAAGATCAATCACTGCGGAACTGCTAGAAGGTAGATTATCGATCATCTCCCTGTACACCTTGTCTGCTTCTTCTTTTCGATCAGCTTCCTCAAGGATACTACCCAGCAGAACACCCATCTGATAATTCATCGGCTCTCTTCGCACGATTTTTTTCAGCTGCTTCTCTGCCTCATTTATGTCTCCCGTTTTCACAAGGCACTCTAGATATCTTTCAACATAGAATGGATTGTTTGAACGCTTTACAAGGTTTTCGTAGTATCCTAATGCCTTATCAAATTCACCCTGCGTATAGTACATATTAGCCAGTTCATGATCATTCCCCTGACTCATTGCCGGGGAGGTCGCAACCAGTATGAACAACACAAATAGGATTCTTCCAAACATTGATTAATCTTCCTTCAAGTTTTTTATCATTTCCTCAACTTTCGGGTTCGTTTCATAAAACTCCTCCAAAAGATGAACAAAACGGGATTCAAAATCCATGAAAGAGGTTGTAATAAGTGCTACATTTTCCCGTTCTGAGTTGATAAATGTTTCGTACTTATCCCGCTTTCCTGATCCATTGAGTATGTCTGTTCTAAGTTTACTCAACTGGGTTTTCTGAAAAGCAAAAACCGTGTCCAGGAAGTTTCTCTTCTGCGTGATAAATCCAGCCCCCTTACGGATTGCTTTATAGCGATTCATTGCACGTGCAAACTCCGCATCAATTGTATCATTATCATAAAACTGTTTGACACTGTGCTCGTTGTTCTGTGCGATTTCTCTTACTACCGTAAAACTATCCAGCGGCATCGAATAGTACAAACTTTCAAGACTGTCTAACTTTTCAGTCATCCCGTCAATTTCTGTAATATATCCTTTTCGCTCCGCATCAAGACATGCCGTCAAAAACACAGCCGCAGCTATAACTACTATAAATCTCCACATATTCTATAAACGTTTTATTTACTCCGAACGTATATATTGCCCGGAGTTGGGTTAATCTATTCTGTCAAACCCGGTAAACGGGTGCAGTACTTCCGGAATCAATATTCCGTTCTCCGTTTGATTATTCTCAAGAAGCGCTGCCATGATACGTGGCAAAGCCAGAGCACTACCATTTAGGGTATGGCATAATTGTGTTTTCTTGTCAGCTGACTTATAACGCAATTTCAATCGATTGGCCTGGAATGTTTCAAAATTGGAAACAGAAGAAACTTCTAGCCAGCGTCCCTGTGCCGCAGAATACACTTCAAAGTCATACGTAATTGCTGAAGTGAAACCTAAATCTCCACCGCATAATCTTAGAATACGATAGTGTAATCCCAGTTTTTCAAGTAATCCTTTTACATGATTAACCATATCGGTCAATGCAGCATCAGAACGGTCCGGATGCTCAATTCGTACCAATTCCACTTTATCAAACTGATGCAATCGGTTAAGCCCTCTTACATCTTTACCGTAAGATCCGGCTTCACGTCGAAAACAAGGTGTATATCCAGTTATCTTAACTGAAAAATCTTCTGTCGGAAGAATAACATCTCTGTACATATTCGTCAATGGTACTTCTGCCGTAGGAATCAAATACAAATCGTCTACTCCGACATGGTACATCTGTCCTTCTTTGTCAGGCAACTGTCCTGTCCCGTATCCACTGGCTTCATTTACCACCAATGGAGGAATAAACTCTTCGTATCCACCTCTCTCTGCTTCTGCAAGGAAAAAATTGATCAGTGCTCTCTGCAGTTTCGCCCCTTTACCTTTATAAATTGGGAATCCGGATCCGGTAACTTTTACTCCCAACTCAAAATCGATCAAGCCATACTTCTCCGTTAGCTCCCAGTGTGGAAGCGCATTTTCCGCAATATCGGCCTTTGCTCCAACTTCTTCTACAACTTCATTATCATTTTCACTGGATCCTGCCGGAACAATCTCTTTAGGCACGTTAGGCAAGGTGTATAACAGCTCAGTAATTTGTTGCTCCAAATCAGCCACTTTTTGCTTTACCTCCTGCTCACGTGATTTAATTTCTGCTGTTTTGGATTTCGCAGCATTCGCCTCTTCTACTTTTCCTTCCTTAAAAAGGCCTCCGATCTCTTTCGCCAACTTATTTGACTCAGCTCCCAGCTGATCCAATTCTCCTTTTAACGATCTCCACTGTGCATCTACTTCCAAAATTTCATCTAAAACAGGAAGTGCATCCAGATTTCTCTTCTTTAGTCCCGCTGCAATAGCGTCTTTTTCGTTACGAATACGTTGTATTTCGAGCATGATACTTGTTTATTTTCAATTGTAAAAATACATTTTATGCAATGAATATGGGTGGTTTTCAGCAAAAATACCTCAAATTTTACCCAACAAAAAAGGTGGCTGAATAATCAACCACCTTCTCTAATTTTGTTTAACGTCGGTTAATTATGCTTCAGTTTCAAAAGGAACAACTGAAACAAACGAACGATTATTTGCTTTTTTTCTGAATTCAACGACTCCATCAGTAAGAGCGTAAAGCGTATGATCTTTACCAATCCCTACGTTTTCTCCGGGATGATGTTGAGTTCCACGCTGACGCACGATGATATTTCCTGCGATAGCAGGCTGTCCACCAAAAATTTTAACTCCAAGACGTTTGCTTTCCGATTCACGTCCGTTTTTCGAACTACCGACTCCTTTCTTGTGTGCCATTTCTTTATAATTTTACTCAGGCTAACCTGATAATTCGTTACGCTTTAATATCGTTAATTGTAATTTCAGTAAAAGACTGACGATGACCATTTTTCACGCGGTATCCTTTACGTCTTTTCTTTTTAAATACAATCACTTTGTCACCTTTCACGTGACGATTTACTGAAGCAGATACTGCTGCTCCTTCTATAGCCGGGGCGCCAACGTTTACCTTACCATCATTATCTACCAAAAGAACGCGATCAAACGTAAGTTTGTCTCCTTCGGCAGCATCCAGACGGTGAACGAATACTCGCTGATCTTTCTGAACTTTAAACTGTTGCCCTGCTATCTCTACAATTGCGTACATATAGCTTGTTTTAAATTAATTCTTACCTAAATTTCAGGAGGGCAAAGATAGAGAAAATTTCTTAGTTAACAACTAATTGTTTATTTTTTCTTCCAGTTTGCTACAAATATACCTGTCAATATGACACTGAGTGCAAAGATCTGAAAGAAAGTAAACCGTTCATTGTCTGCCAAACCAATCAACATGGCAACTCCGGGAATTGCATACGTAACACTCGAAGCAAACAAAGTCGTTGTTCTTGCGATCAAAACGTTATATAAGTACACTCCCAAAACAGTTCCCATCAATGCCAGAACAATAGCGTAAAAGAATCCCTCTGCCGCGTACTCATTTTCCAAAAAAACAAGTGGTGTATCCAGGATGATAAATAGTGTCAACGCCGGAATAAATGTAAGCGAAAAAGCCAGTGAAGTGATTTTTAGTGCCGGAATACCTGCCAACCGGTATTTAATAAAATTCAAACTGGTTGCATAACAAATTGTAGCCAGAACAACCGCAAGAACATTGATTAAGCTCCCTTCAAAAGTCACCTCCTCACCCGCCAACACCAATAGAACAACACCGGAATTCCCAATGACTAAACCCATTATCTGACGGGCTGTTAACCGCTGACCAAAAATGAAAAAACTGATTAACACAGTAAAGACAGGAGTTGCTGAATTCAACATCCCTACGTATCCGGCATCTAAATGCTGCTGTGCATAGGTAAATAAAAAGGCCGGAAAGAAATTACCACAAAAACCAACAACCAGCAATGTGGTAAAAACACGATATGAATTGATTACTTTTAAATTCCGTAATGCTACCGGAAGTAAAACGGTGCTTGCCACCAGCATTCTAATCGAGGCAACCTGTGTATTTGAAAAGACAGGGACTCCCTCCCAGGTGAACATACTGTGCTTCATGAGGAAAAAGGAACTCCCCCAAATACAGGCCAGTATAAAAAACAAACCCCAGTCTTTCCACCTATCCTGATTCATCCTGCAAAAGTAATCTATTTACTTCTGAAACTGCTTCAATTTGAATCGATATCCATTCACTTTTCTGAACGGATTACTACATTCCTAAAATGTTTTTCGTATTTTTGTTTAAAACACATAGACATGAACTGGAAAATGCTTGGCCTAAGCGCTCTGTTATTCGGGACTATAACTGCTTGTGAGCAAAACGAAAACAAAGTTGAAAGTGCATCGAAACAAGAAGTAACTACGGACGAGGTTTTTGCTGTAGAACCCAATTCCGTTGCTTTCGTAGAAGTTCAGGGAATGTCCTGTGAAATGGGCTGTGGAAGTGAAATCCGCAAAGGGCTGAAATCTTCAGGAGCTGTAGCTTCTACTAAGTTTGTAGATTTTGACGCTGATAATGAGACCAATATTGCTCGTATCGAATTTGACGATGCAGACCTTACTGACACTGATATCAAAAAAATTATCGAAGGATTAAATGATGGCCAGTTCACAGTAGGAACTATTGAAATCAATCAATTGGATAAGACACACGAAACCACAACAAGCGACGAAAATACAGAGGAAGTAAAGAAAAGTGAGAATACAACAACAACTATGTCTGAAACTACCTGGGAATTCCCTAATCTTTTCGATCTGTTCTCAACTCTTGTCATGTAACAATTACCAGAAACTAATCTTCTGTAGAATTCAATTCATTTAGGACTTCGTTCGCAATATCATTTTCGTATCCCCTTTGTGTAAGGTACCTGAGTACTTTTGCTTTTCTGTTCCAGTCATTCTTCTCAGATCTGAGATCACCCCATTTTCTCTCTGCCAAATATAAAGCACGCTTGTAATATTCGTCAGAATCTATTTCTTCCATACCATATTTGATACAGCGATCATTTACCTGTTTCTGTTTGAGGTACTGACGAATTTTAATCCTTCCCCATCCTTTCATTCTAAATTTACCGGAACAATACGATCTGGCAAACCTTTCTTCATTCAGAAAATCAAAACCGATTAATTCCGCTACCAAGCGATCCACATCCTCACGATCGAGTCCGTAACTATAAAGTTTTCTTTCAACCTCAGAAAAGCAGCGATCCTGATAAGCACACCATGCTTCAATTTTGGATTTAACCTCCAATAAAGAGTATTTACGCTCTGACCTCATTGTCAGAGCGCAATCTCTTTTTTATCTTTATCAACGAATGAGTATTGCATAAGATGATGAGCAGCAATTCCCCTTACAGGGATCCACTTCTTGTACTTAAAGAACCATTTTACCTGACGAGATAACAAACCTCTCTTGAAATGCGATTCAAGATACGGATGCACCCATAAAGTAACATCTTTCATTTTCCGGTCTTCAAGTAAGTAGTGCAGGTTATTTTCAATTTCTTCCGCAAACAGAATAGACGCCTGAATCTCTCCTGTTCCATTACACGTCGGACAGCTCTCGTTCGTATTAATATCTGTTTCCGGACGAACACGCTGACGTGTTATCTCAACAACACCGAACTTGGAAGGAGGCAAAATATTATGCTTTGCTCTGTCCGGCTTCATAAACTCTTTCAGATGCTCATACAAGGCTTTATTATTCTCCTTGTCGTGCATATCTATAAAATCGATAGCGATAATCCCACCCATATCACGCAATCGCAGAACACGGGCAATCTCTTCTGCTGCTTCAACATTCGTAGCAAGAGCATTATCTTCCTGCCCTTCAGCTCCTTTTCGGTTACCACTATTCACGTCAATAACGTGCATAGCTTCAGTGTGCTCTATTATCAGGTAACCACCAGAAGCCAATGGAACTTTTTTACCGAAAAGCGCTTTGATCTGCTTATTGATACCAAAGCGTTCAAAAGCAGAAATTTTCCCATCGTAATGCTTTAAGATTTTCTCTCTGCCGGGAGCAATTGAAGTAACATATTCCTTCATCTCTTCGAGCAGCCCGACATCATTCACATGAATAGCGGTAAAATCGCTATTCAACATATCGCGTAACAAAGAAGACGCCTTGTTCAGCTCACCTAAAACTCTGGAAGGAGGAGTTGCTGTTTTTAAATTTGCAAACATCTTTTTCCACTTCTCCATCAGGTTTTTCAAATCCCCATCAAGCTGTTCAACTTTTTTGTTTTCTGCTACCGTACGAATAATTACCCCAAAATTCTTCGGCTTAATGCTCTCCAGAATTCCTTTCAAACGATCTCGCTCTTCGGGATCTTTAATTTTTTGGGAAATTGAAATTTTATTCGAAAACGGCACAAGAACAATGTAACGCCCTGCCAGTGTAATTTCTGAACAGAGGCGTGGACCTTTACTTGAAATGGGTTCTTTTGCGACCTGTACCAGTATAGGCTGAGCAGTAGCTACAACGTCATCAATTTTACCATCTTTAGGAATATCATTCTCTGACTTAAAATACAATAAGTCAGGGACACTTTGTTTACCGTCCAGTGTCTGTCGGACGAACTTATTGAGGGAATTGTACTGAGGACCTAAATCCAGATAATGAAGAAAAGCGTCCTTTTCATACCCAACATCAACAAATGACGCATTAAGTGAAGGCACGACTTTTCGCACCTTCCCAAGGTATAAATCACCGACCATAAAGTCGTTGTTACCTTTTTCCTCGTGTAATTCAATCAGCTTCCCCTCACGAAGTAACGCCAGCCAAATCCCTTGAGGACGGGCATCAACAACTAATTCTAAACTCACGGAAGCTCTATTTGGTTAAACACAAACATGCCAGAACTAACTGAACACGTCATCACGCGTTCCCTACCCGGAAACACCACGTAACGAAAAAAGAAAAACTTAGCAGAACATTCTACTAAGCATTTCAGTAAAAAATCTGTCACAGAACGTGAAGATTACTTCTTCTTCTTATGACGGTTTTTTCTTAGTCTTTTCTTACGCTTGTGCGTAGCCATCTTGTGTCTTTTTCTTTTTTTTCCGCTTGGCATACTATATAATTTTAAATATTAAACTTCTTAAAAACAAACCTGTTTTACGATAAAATAAAACACTCCTGCTTAAAAAACAGGAGTGCAAAGATAATGAATACGTTTTAATTCACAAATTAATGTGAAAAAAAGTCGCAATTACTTAACTTTTACGTTGTTCTTTACTTCTTCAACAAAAGTTTTTGCAGGCTTGAATGCTGGGATATTATGCGCAGGAATAATAATAGTCGTGTTCTTCGAAATGTTTCTTCCTGTCTTCTCAGCTCTCTCCTTCACGATGAAGCTCCCGAAACCACGTAAATATACGTTCTCTCCTTTAGAAAGTGAGGATTTAATGGAGTCCATAAACGCCTCAACAACTTTTTGTGTTTCCATCTTCTCCAATCCTGTTCCTTCCGAAATCTCAGCAACGATATCTGCCTTTGTCATAATTTAACTATTTTAATTGTCTAAAAACGAAATGTTTATCACTGCAAATTTAAGTCACATATTCGTTGTAACTTTGTTTTTTAGACAGACATATAAAAACATGGTTCAAACTAGCGCTTTTTCACTATTAATTCAGAATTGGTACATTGAAAATCACCGTGATTTACCCTGGAGAAACACTGATTCCCCTTATTTTATCTGGCTATCGGAGGTTATTCTACAACAAACCCGTGTTGTTCAGGGACTGGATTATTACCACAAATTCACACAGCTCTTTCCTACGGTTCATGATCTAGCAAATGCATCGGAACAAGAAATCCTTAACGCCTGGCAAGGTCTCGGATATTACAGCAGAGCCCGAAATCTTCATAAAACAGCAATACATGTTGACCAACAATACAGCGGGGTTTTCCCTGACTCGTATAAAGAGCTTTTATCTCTTCCCGGTGTAGGTCCTTACACAGCAGCTGCTATTGCTTCCTTTTCCTATAATCTTCCGCATGCAGTCGTTGACGGGAACGTATTCCGCGTGTTGAGCAGAGTATTTTCCGTTGACACTCCTATTGACTCAACAAAAGGAAAGAAAGAATTCTCAGAACTCGCAGACAACCTTCTTGATAAAGTACACCCCGGAAGACATAATCAGGCAATTATGGAACTTGGAGCGCTCGTATGTTCTCCAAAAAACCCTGATTGCAGTTCCTGCCCGGTAGCGGAAATTTGTTCAGCAAGAGCAAACGGGAATCAGGAAAATTTTCCGGTCAAGGAAAAGAAAACGAAAGTCCGAAACAGGTACTTTCACTTCCTATTAATAGAAGAAAAGAATAAGCTGGTAATACAACAGCGCCAGGGAAAGGATATCTGGGAAAACATGTATCAACTTCCGCTTATTGAAACCTCCACTCCTGAACTCAGTATTGAGAAGAGTAATTTCAGTGAACCGGTCGCCAGCTACTCCCATCAACTTAGCCATCAAAAAATACATGCTCTGTTTTATAAGTCTCCTGAAATTCCCGAAGAAGTAGATGCATCTCTTTGCCGCTGGATAGAAAAGGAGGAGCTAAACGACTTCCCCTTACCCAGATTAATTGACCGTTTTTTCGAAGAACAGGAATAAGGCAGGTAGCTGGTTTCCTGAACTGGTGACGATTAAAATGTAAGTGAAAATCAAAAAAAATACGTACGTTTGTTACAAGATTCAGCAAAATGGCAGGAAGCGTAAATAAAGTTATATTAATAGGAAATTTGGGACGTGACCCGGAAGTTCGTTATCTGGAGTCAGGTGTGCCCGTCGCGGGCTTTTCGCTTGCTACTTCAGAAACTTATACCGACAGAACTACCGGTGAACGCAGAAATCAGACCGAGTGGCACAATATTGTTCTTTGGAGAGGGCTAGCTGAGGTAGCAGAAAAATACCTTAAAAAAGGTCAGAAAGTTTATATTGAAGGGAAATTACGCACCCGTTCATGGAATGATAAAGACGGCAATATGCGTTATACAACTGAAATTATTGCTGATAATATGACCATGCTCTCACCACGAGAAGAAATGACACAAGGTCAACAGGGTGGTGGTTCTAATCAAGCGAAACCGTCTTACCCTCCGACTCGTGAAGAAAACAGACCTCACACTCCGATGAGTAACGATTTTATGGAAGATGATGATGATTTGCCATTTTAATCAATAATAGCTTATATGTCTGATATTGAACCGTCCAGTATTTTCCCCTTAATTGGGGCCATTCAATTTGACTTACTCTTTGTAGTCAATTCATTAATTTTAGTCGTACTTCTTTTTCTGTCCGCGCTTATTTCAGGTTCGGAAGTAGCTTTTTTCTCTTTAGAGCCCAAGCATATTGAGGAGTTAAAATCTGAAAAATCCAAACGCAACGATCTCGTTCTGGATTTACTCTCCAAACCCAAAGAACTTTTGGCAACAATCCTTATCACAAACAATTTTGTCAATGTAGGAATAATTGTTCTTTCAGGTTTTATGACAGAAGACTTATTCAGAGAAGCTTTTTGGGTTGCGCATCCTACTCTTGCCTTTTTTACTCAGGTTGTAGGGATTACATTCGTTATCCTTCTTATCGGAGAGGTCATCCCCAAAGTTTTTGCCACAAAGAATGGTTTAGCTCTTGCGCGGTTTATGGGATACCCCCTACGCGCAACCTCAAAAATACCTCCTTTCTCCTGGTTAATGTACGGATTGGTTTACGGAACAGAAATCATAAACAAAAAGGCTAAGAAAAGAGAGTTAAAACTGTCAACAGATGATCTGGAACAGGCACTGGCACTGACCAAGGAAGAAAACAGTGATGAAGAGGAACATAAAATTCTGGAAGGAATTGTGAAATTTGGAAACACAGATGTTAAACAAATTATGTGTTCCCGCGTGGATACTATCGCTATTGATGAAGAATCCGATTATAATGAAGTTCTCGAAACAATTCTTGAAAGTGGATTTTCGCGTATTCCTGTTTATCGGGAGTCGTTTGACAATGTTATCGGGATACTCTATGTTAAGGATCTGTTAGCACACCTTAGTGAGGAGACTACTTTCTCCTGGCAAAGTCTGATTCGGACACCCTTCTTTGTTCCTGAAAATAAAAAGATTGACGATTTGCTTAAAGACTTTCAGAACAGAAAGATGCACATGGCTGTTGTTGTTGACGAATACGGTGGCACCAATGGTATTGTCACACTGGAGGATGTTTTAGAGGAAATTGTCGGGGAAATAACAGATGAATTTGATGATGATGATCTTGTCTACAGCAAAATCAACGATACTACCTATGTATTTGAAGGTAAGACTCCTCTTTTGGATATGTATAAGGTGCTGAATATTGACGGAAGAGAATTTGAAGATGTTAAAGGAGACTCAGATTCTATTGCCGGGTTTATGATCGAGCAGGCCGGAAAAATATTGCGGAAAAATGAACGTTTACATTTCAACGGGTTGACTTTTGTTGTTGAAGCTTCAGACAAAAGAAGAGTAAAAATGGTCAAGGTCATTAGACAACCGGAAAAAACGCAGGAAGAGAACAGATGAAAAGATTCGTAATATACATGATGATTGCAGGTATAGTAACCGCCTGTTCAGAAGAAGAATTTTATATTCCCAAACCAACTGCACCACTTCGCATGGAGTTTCCGGAAAGAGCCTATACGCGTGTTGTAGATGACTGTCCTTATTCGATGGAACTGGCAACATATATGAATAGCAAAGTTGCTTCAGAGGGCTCTTGTCACAAAGATATAGATCTGACGCAATTCAATGGTGTTATTCATCTCAGCTACCTTCCCGTTGATACCGCTTTATCCGCCTATATTAATTACTCTATCCAAAAGGTACAGG
The DNA here is from genome assembly GCF_984588085.1 of Wandonia sp. Classification (NCBI taxonomy): domain Bacteria; kingdom Pseudomonadati; phylum Bacteroidota; class Flavobacteriia; order Flavobacteriales; family Crocinitomicaceae; genus Wandonia; species Wandonia sp. The sequence goes on along the minus strand of NZ_CFIGVI010000001.1, from coordinate 221,887 downwards.
ACCATATTGTTAAAGCTGCCGCTATAGAAGACACTACTATCATTAATGCTGATCAAAGGATTTTTGGGACCTTTTTTGACATACAGGGGAATGCTGCTTCTCCGTTCCAGTTTTATTTCACAGACAGTACTGACCACTTTATTCGCGGCGCGGTTTACTTCAATGCCAAACCAAATTACGACTCGATTTATCCGGTGTTACAATACGTTCGCGAAGACCTCATTCATCTGATGGAGTCTACCGAATGGAAGAAATAGGAGTCAATTTCGCTTTTCTTATCCCTCACAAAGCCGTTTCTACTTCAAAAATTTGATTATTTTTAGGAAAAAACCAATTATGCGGCTACAGATCAGTCACGATGAATATATTGAAACTTCTGAAGGCATAGATGTATCTATAGAACTTACAAACAAGTCTCACAACCCAAGAGCCTGGTATGTCGACCTTCCTGAATTTGAGCCTGTACGAGCAAATGGTTTTACGGGTTCCGTAGCCGAGGGTGGATCCGTCAATTTCCGGAATATTGCTTTTAACCCTCACGGACACGGCACACATACCGAATGTCTAGGGCATATAAGCAGGGAAGTCGAAAGTATTAACTCACATCTGAAAGAGTTTTGGTTTACAGCACAAGTGATCACTGTAACTCCTGAAAAAAGACGTCACCCTGACGAAGGGATTGAAGATAATGTCATCACACTTGACCAAATCCGAAAATCAGTAGAAATACACGCAGAGGCACTTGTTATCCGTACCCTTCCCAATACGGAAAGTAAAAAGTCTACTGTTTACTCGGGAACTAATCCTCCTTATTTTGATGCAGATATTGCTGATTATCTTGTGTCCCGTGGAGTCAAACATCTTCTTGTAGATCTTCCCAGTGTGGACAGAGAAGTTGATGCAGGTATTCTTGATTTTCATCATCGGTTTTGGTGTTACCCGAGTACCCCCCGTTTCGATGCAACAATCACGGAGTTAATCTATGTTCCTGAAACGGTAAATGACGGAATTTACATCCTCAATCTTCAGGTTGCTGCTTTTGATAATGACGCTGCGCCTTCACGTCCCGTCTTGTTTGCAATACAAAAAGTTAACTAACTATTTATTAGATCTTTTCTCCGTACATCATAAGGTAAGCTTTCAGGAAATCGTTAATGTCTCCGTCCATTACTGCCTCAACATTTCCTGTCTCATGAGCCGTCCTCACATCTTTAACCAGTTTATACGGGTGCATTACATAATTCCGGATCTGCGAACCCCACTCAATCTTTTTCTTCCCTGCTTCGATTTCATTTCGCTTTTCCATACGTGCTCTCAACTCCAATTCATATAACTGTGATTTCAGAAGTTGCATAGCTTTTTCCTTGTTCCCCAACTGAGACCTGGACTCAGAGTTCTCTATAATAATCCCGGAAGGAGTGTGTCGTAAACGAACAGCCGTTTCTACTTTATTTACGTTCTGCCCGCCTTTTCCACCTGAACGGAAGGTTTCAAACGTAATGTCAGCAGGGTTGATTTGAATTTCAATCGAATCATCTACCAACGGATATACATATACGGAAGCAAATGAAGTATGTCGTTTTGCGTTGGAATCAAAAGGAGATATTCTGACAAGGCGATGAACTCCGTTCTCTCCCTTCAGGTAACCAAAAGCAAATTCACCCTCAAATTCAAGAGTTACTGTCTTGATTCCGGCGACATCCCCTTCCTGGTAGTTAATCTCCTTGACCTTATACCCATTCTTCTCTCCCCACATCATGTACATACGCATCAACATAGATGCCCAGTCGCAACTCTCTGTTCCTCCGGCTCCGGCTGTAATTTGCAAAACAGCGTTCAAACTGTCTTCTTCACTCGACAACATATTTTTCAGCTCCAGTTCTTCTACTTTTTCAAGCAGTCGATCATAATGCGAGCTTACTTCTTCTTCTGTCGCTTCCCCTTCTTTGAAAAACTCCAGTAAAACACTCAGGTCATCCAATTGTGAGCTGACTTCATCAAATGTTTCTACCCAGTATTTCTTTCCTCTGATTTTTTTTAACAGTATTTCTGCTTCTTTCGGATCATCCCAAAACGCAGGATCTTGTGTACGAATCTCGTCTTCACTTACTTCAAGTCGTTTCTGATCGATCGAAAGGTAAGCTTTCATTTTATCTATTCGCTGTCCCAGCTCCTTAATATGGTCTTGATTAATCATGTCACAAAAATAGGGTATTGTCCGTAATATTATACGTACAGGTTAAAAATGAAAGAAATTATCAGCGTCCCGTCCAGCAGGTTGAAGGGTCTCCCAAAGTAACCGTCAGCATCAACCCGAAGAAACTATACCAATCTTTATTGTTTGGATCGCCTCTTCTGTAGCCCGTATTTACTCCTTCATGTCCCAGAGGTGTTATACTTCTATCCGAAAGAGCAGCAGCCATTGGCCCGTTAATTTCTGCAAGTGCCACTGGATCAACGTAACTTCCGCTCACATCATCAATATAGTCGGTGAATGTCCAACGCAAACCGTATTCAATTCCGATTGAGACTCTTTTTCCGATACTCATTTTCAGTCCCAGTCCCATAGGAACAGCCAACTGTGTCAACGGGTATGTTTTTTTCGAAGAGAGCACTGTTCCCTGCCCCTCTGTACCAAGCGGGCGTAGTTCAACCCATTCGCCATTCAAGTTTGCTTTGGGATTCATATAAAAACCGCCAATCCCTCCGAACATATAGGAGGTAATCCAATACTTCTTGTTTCCAACCTCGTATTGAAAGTAGTTAAACTCAAAACCGGCAGCTACTTCGATAATAGGTGAACGAAAACTCAGGTTCCTGTTCCGCTGAAAGTCATAGGGAGAACGACTGTCATCTCCCCTTACATTTCCATAAAAAGCAGTAAGTCTGAGCGCCAGTCGTGAGTGGGCATTATACCTGAATATAAGTCCTCCGGCAGGTTCTATTTGCTGAAAATGTCCCATCCGGTTCAATTCTCCAGTGTAGTAACTACCTCCCAACATAATTCCCAATTCCGACCGGGAAGCAAAACTACGTCGGGTCTGACCGTAAGCGGAGCCTACGATAAGAATCAAAGAAGCTATGACAAAAAATGGTATTCTCATCCTTTTATAATGCACACAAATCTTATAGAAGTATAAAAACGTTGTATTTACCAGGTTATTTTATCCGTTTACAGCGGAATGTTTCCGTGTTTCTTTTGTGGTAGTACTTCTTTCTTCGACTTCAACGATAATAGAGCCTTTATTATTCGTTCCCGTGTCTCTTCGGGGAAAATAACATCATCCACAAAACCTTTCTCAGCAGCACGATACGGATTCGCAAATGCCGCTGCATACTCTTTTTCTTTGTTCTGTAATTCCTGCTCAGGATCCTGTGCTCCTGCTATCTCTCTCCTAAAGATAATTTCAGCTGCTCCCTTGGCTCCCATCACTGCAATTTCCGCATTGGGCCAGGCATAGTTCAGATCAGCACCTGTATGTTTAGAATTCATGACATCGTACGCACCTCCATATGCTTTCCGTGTGATAACCGTAACGCGTGGAACAGTTGCTTCGCAAAAAGCATATAATAATTTTGCACCATGATTAATAATTCCTCGCCACTCCTGGTCTGTCCCCGGAAGGAATCCCGGAACATCTTCCAATACAACTAACGGAATATTAAACGAATCACAAAAACGTACAAATCGTGCCCCTTTTCGGGACGAGTCAATATCCAACACCCCCGCCATCTGAGCCGGTTGATTAGCCACTATTCCTACGGCTATTCCATTAATTCTTGCAAACCCGACTACTATATTCGGAGCATATTTTTCATGTACTTCCATGAAGGTCTGATCATCTATCAGACAATCAATCACTTCACGCATATCGTACGGCTGATTTGGGTTTTCAGGAACAATACTGCGAATTCGGGTCAGTTTCTCAGAATCAAAAGAGAATTCCTTCTGATCCGTCATACGTTCTGTATTATTCTGAGGGATATAGGTCATTAATTTCCGTACCTGCTTAATAGCAGTCAGGTCGTTTGGCGAAGTAAAGTGTGTTACACCTGACTTCACCGCGTGTGCCTCTGCGCCCCCAAGGTCTTCCGCATTCACTTCTTCATGTGTAACTGTTTTTACAACATTCGGACCGGTTACAAACATATAACTGGTATCCTCTACCATAAAGACAAAATCTGTCAACGCAGGACTGTATACCGCTCCTCCTGCACAGGGTCCCATTATCAGAGATAACTGAGGGATTACTCCCGACGCCTTGGTGTTCCGATAAAATATATCTGCATATCCTGCCAGAGAAACGACTCCTTCCTGAATTCTTGCTCCACCGGAATCATTCATACCGATAAGCGGTGCATTGTTTTTCATCGCAAGATCCATAATCTTACAAATCTTTGCAGCATGTGCTTCAGATAAAGATCCGCCGAGAACCGTGAAATCCTGAGAAAAAACGTATGTCAGTCTCCCATGGATTGTCCCGAACCCGGTCACTACACCATCACCCGGAAATTTTTGATTTTCCAAACCGAAATCAGAGCTGTTGTGCTGAACAAATCCTCCCATTTCCTGAAAAGAGTCTTCGTCGAGCAATAATTCGACTCTCTCTCTTGCGGTAAGTTTTCCTTTTGCATGCTGAGCCGCAACCCGCTGCTCTCCACCACCAACTTTAGCTTTCTCTCTCTTATCTGCAAGTACCTGATCTGCCTTCATTCTGTCAATCGTTCAATTTGACGTTAAATATAGTAGAATTTCAGCGAAAAAGAGAGAGTAGTATCTCTACATTAGAATCGGAAACCGAAAAACAGACCTACATGTTGATAAACAATATCATTTTCGTTTCTCATTCTTCCGTAGTTAAATTCGATTCCCCCACCTATCTTGTTGTACCAAAACTTAATATGAGGATTAACGGAAACCCCCAAATTAGGAGGGAATACAAAATCATTATATCTTGTCAATGCAAACATCATTCCTCCATTTACCTGAAAATCGATTCCCATATTTCTCTTTTCATTCAGGAATAAGGTTCCAACGATTCCGGGACGAACAATTGAAAAGTTCATATTTGGGAAAAAGTCACCATTGTTAAAATTAGACAGCCCCATGTTCAATGACAGGTAATTAATATCTAATCCCAAACGAAATTTCTTTTCTCCCCGACCAAAAAAGAACTTATTTCCCAACTTCAGATTTAATGCAAACATATTATCACGTGTTCGCACGGTTTGCACTGTTGAGCCTATGTAATATCCGTTTTCATCGTACATTTCCACATACTCCTGTCTGTCATATACATACGAGTCAAATCCGGCAAATGTCAAATCCAGATACAGTTTAATATTCTCTTTTTTTCTTGAAACAGGACGTTCCTCTGTTTTTTGAGCAGTTGTAACAGCATCTGTTGACGTCTTCAGCCCTTCTTTCTCCAACTTATCCAACTCATCTTTCAGTTGAGCTGCTTTTTTATAATCTTTATCTTTCAATGCAATTTCCAACTCCTCACGAAGTTCAAGCTCTCTTGAAAGTTTTGCAGCTTCATCATATTTTTCTGCAGCAGCCTGTTCTTCAATCAGCTCAGGCAATTGCGCAATTCTCTCTTTATTTGTCTGTTGCTGTCCCATTGCTATCGAAACAACAAAAAGCATCGCTAAAATCAGTCCTACCTTTTTCATAAATCAAGTTGTAAGTTTGCGTTATTTTCTTTCAAAGAAACAAAAATTCAGTCATAAGACGTAAATAATTTACTTTTATTGCGCAACCTGTAATTATTCTTAACTCAGATTATCAGTAAATTATATTAGCTAAAATCAGGCAAACAATGCCTTTAATACCTGCTCTATTTTACTACATTGAATTACTTCTATACTTTTGGTTTGTATAGCAGCTAACCCTTTATTTTGTGAAGAAACGATAATTCTGGCAAACCCCAGCTTTTCTGCCTCGTGCACCCTTTGTTCCACACGCTGTACCGGTCGGATTTCTCCACTCAGTCCAACTTCTGCCGCCAAACAGGTATCTTTGGGAATAGAGATATCAGCATTTGAAGAGAGGATAGCAGATACAACGGCTAAGTCAATCGCAGGATCATCCACTTTGATTCCTCCTGCTATATTCAGAAACACATCCTTCGCTCCCAAACGGAAACCACAGCGTTTTTCGAGCACCGCCAGTAACATATTCATTCTCCGCAAATCAAACCCTGTTGCAGAACGCTGTGGAGTTCCGTACGCCGCTGTAGAAACCAATGCCTGTACTTCTATCAGAATCGGACGAATCCCCTCAATAGTTGCAGCAATAGCAACTCCACTCAGTTGATCCGGATTTTGACCAATCAGAATCTCACTCGGGTTTTCAACTTGTCTTAATCCACTATTTTGCATTTCGTAAATCCCTAGCTCATTTGTCGACCCGAAACGATTTTTTACGGTTCTCAGTAAACGATATACATGATTTCGATCTCCTTCAAACTGAAGAACGGCATCCACCATATGCTCTAAGACTTTAGGTCCGGCCAGATTTCCTTCTTTTGTTATATGACCAATCAGAAAAACCGGTGTATCTGTTTCTTTAGCAAAGCGCAGAAATTCAGCTGTACATTCTTTGATCTGCGAAATACTTCCGGGAGTTGATTCAATCAGATCAGAGTGCAGGGTCTGAATCGAATCAACTATAACCAGTTCCGGTTCTATTTGTTCTATTTGTGTAAAAATCTGTTGTGTATTGGTCTCTGTCAGGATATAGCAGGAATTGTTCGCTATACCAATACGATCTGCACGCATTTTAATCTGCTGTTCGCTTTCTTCACCTGAAACATAAAGAACTTTCTTACCCATACGAACAGAAAGCTGCAGTAGAAGCGTTGATTTTCCGATTCCAGGCTCCCCACCAAATAAGATCAATGAGCCCGGAACAACACCGCCTCCCAAAACTCTATCGAGTTCTTTGTCACCTGTTTCTACACGCGACTGTCCCGTCACCTCAATATCCTGCATCAAACGCGATTCACTCTTAATGCGTTTATTTTTCGAGAAAGCAACAACTTGTGAAGCAGATTTTGAGGAGGTTACCAATTCTTCAACCATAGAGTTCCACGAACTACAGGACGGACATTTCCCTAGCCATTTGGGAGATTCATAACCACATTCCTGACAAAAATATGCTGTCTTTTGCTTCGCCATACACTCGATTTTTCACAAGTTTACTAAACTTCGGACAGAATCTATTTACGTTCTACTGGAATGTATGATCTATCAGACCAAATTAAAGCTATGCCTTACGTAACTGGAAAGAAACAATCGGTATTTTCTCCTATTGGGAATCCGTACCCGCTCTTTTAAAATTCTATCAGCAGGACAGGCTTTGATTTTCAAAAACAAGTTATAATAATAGACATAAGCCATATACACACCAAACCGGGAGTTTTTAGGTAGTTCAAGAATACCTAAATAGCCTTCGTGAAAGTCCCGTTCAATATCCGATTCGATTTCCTTTTTTACTTCATTGGTAAAATCAGCCATATTTATTCCGGGAAAATACGTTCTACCCAAAATATGATAATCGTCTTTCAGATCCCGAAGAAAGTTAATTTTCTGAAAAGCAGAACCCAGTTTCATAGCATTGGGCTTCAAGCGTTCGTATTCTTTCTCATCTCCGAAAACAAAGATTTTCAGACACATCAAACCAACTACCTCCGCTGATCCCAGAATATAGGTCTCAAAATCCTTTTTTGAGTATTTCTCAAAATCAAGATCCATCTCCATACTTTTCAAGAATGTATCGATCAGGTCAAGCGGAATTTTGTACTTATTAATCGTATGCTGAAATGCGTTCAGGATCGGGTTCAGTGAAATTCCTTTTTCAATAGCTTCAAAAGTCTGGCTACGAAAATCAGCCATTAGTTTTTCTTTATCAAAACCGTGGAAAGAATCCACAATTTCATCTGCGCAGCGCACAAAACCATACACATCATAAATAGGTTGCCTCAATTCTTTTTCAAGGAATCTGATACCCAAAGAAAAGGAAGTACTATACCTCTTTGTGGTAACTTTGCTTGTGTGGTGGGATAATTGATCAAAAACTTCTTTCATCGTATCAGTATTTCAGGCTATTATGAATTTGTCCGGCAACCACCTCTCCGGAAATTATTGCGGGAGGAAGTCCGGGGCCGGGAGTAGTTAATTGCCCGGTGTAAAAGAAATTTGACAATTTCTTATTTTTCAACTTCGGTTTAAGTATTGCTGTTTGACGCAGTGTATTCGCAAGACCATACGCATTTCCTTTAAATGCATGATAATCTTTCTTAAAATCCTCCAGAGCATAACTTCTTTTATAAACCACCGCATCCCTTACTGAAGTATTTACTCTTTCCTCAAGTCTATCCATCACTATATTGTAGTAATGTTCATGTAAATCCTTATTGTCTTCAAGACCTGGGGCAATCGGTATAAGGATAAACAAATTCTCTTTTCCTTCAGGAGCCACTGAAGCATCCGTTCTGGATGGGCAGCAAACGTAGAACAAAGGTCTTGAAGGCCATTTTGGATCTTTATAGATCTCATGCGCATGGAGCGAAAAATCTTCATCAAAAAATAAGTTATGATGATGTAGCGCATCTATCTTTTTGTCCACTCCGATGTAAAATAACAGGGAACTGGGAGCCATCGTCCGCTTATCCCAGTATTTATCCGAATAATTTGCCTTAGTATTCAGCAGCTTGTCGGTGTGTGCATAATCTGCTGATGAGACAACAATATCGGCATCAAAAGAACCTTTATTCGTCTTTACCTTTTTTACTTCTTTACCTTCCAAATCGAAACCTGTCACTTCATGATCAGTAAGGATCTGGACCCCTTGTTTTTCGGCAATAGCTTTAAATGCTTCAACCACTTTGTACATTCCCCCCATCGGGTACCAGGTACCTAACTTCAGGTCAGCATAATTCATTAATGAATAAAGTGCCGGAGTCTCCTTTGCTGTCGCCCCCAAAAATAAGATAGGAAACTCAAGGAGTGACAATAACTTAGGATGTGTAAAATGTGCTTTTATATGCTTTTCGAAAGAAGAAAACAATTGTAATTTAAAGATTCCCTCTATAACTCTTCTGTCTGCAAATTCAAGTATTGATACGCCCGGTTTGAAAACAAGATCATTCATCCCGACTTCGTACTTATACTGAGCTTCTTTCAAAAAAGAGTCCAGTTTTTTTGCACTTCCCTTTTCTATAGTTTCAAACAGATCCAGTAACTCGTCATAAGAAGCCGGAACATCTGTTTTCTCCGAATCTTTCCAAAATACTCTATAGGATGGATCTAATCTCTTTAACTCGTAAAAATCAGAGGTCGTGTACCCAAATTTTGCATAGAAGTTTTCAAAGACTTCCGGCATCCAATACCATGAAGGTCCCATATCAAAGACAAATCCCTTCTCTTCGTATTGACGGGCTCTCCCACCAACACTGTTATTCTTCTCCAGAATAATTACTTCACGCCCTTGCTTCGCAAGGAAGGAAGCCGCTGCTAATCCGGAAATTCCCGAGCCTATTACAATAACTCTACTCATACAATCTACTCCTCATACCCCGGCAACCAGTTCATTAGTTTTTTCCGGGCTAAAAATATCCTGCTTTTCACAGTACCTATCGGAATACCTAGCTTCTCAGCAATCTCTTTGTATTTAAACCCCTGAAAATGCATCTGAAAAGGCACCAGATACTCTTCCTCTAATTTATGGATTTGCTTCTCTAACTCCAAACCATCCATATAATTTTCAGGGGATCCTGATCTCCCGGGAGCATTGGTTAGCAGAAACATATCTTTAGAGTGGTCAAATATAGTATTTGATTTTGTTTTTCTTCGATATTGATTAATAAAGATATTACGCATAATGGTGAAAACCCATGCTTTAAAGTTTGTTTTAGGGATATAATAGTCTCTGTAAACAATAGCTTTTAATATTGTTTCCTGCGTTAGATCTTTTGCATCTTCTTCATTTCTGGTATACGTCATAGCAAAAGATTTCAGATAACTTTCGAGACTTGTTAAGGCGGTATAAAATTCAAGTGTTGACATACTGTTTAATTTTAAATTAAAAATCTTAAACAAAACTGTTTAACAAATTAACGAAATAATTAAACAAAACACAAAATGTTACAGCAAAAAAATTGCAGAACAAAAGTTTGTATACTAAAAAAACCGTCCTTCTCAGAACGGTTTTTTCTATACTTTAAGATCTAATTACTTAAAAGTCCCTCCTGCTGCTTCACAGTTAGTTTTTGCAGTTTCATACATAGCATTCTTCACTGCGTTTCCTTTACAGTACTCACCTGTATATACATTATTAGTAGTACCAGTACACTCAGCACACTTGTTACAAGATGCAACTGAAGCTGTTAACATTAATCCTCCTAGTAAAGTAAAAACTACTCTTTTCATAGCACATTTTTTTTTATTATTCGCTCCAAATATATAGTAAAAAAGTTACATGATATTCAAACAATTACTAAAAAACGGAACAAAATAAGAAGAACTCACTAGTCCACTACTTCCCGTGGCACTGTTTATACTTCTTCCCACTACCACAAGGACAGGGATCATTACGACCTATTTTCGGCTCTACTGTTACCGGCTGCTGTTTTATTTTGTCCTGATGTGAACTCTGCATAGCTTGCTGATACCCCTGACTACCTTCAAATTTCGGAGCTTCAGTACTTGATTGATTAGGTGCAGAAGTTGCCTGAGCCTTAGCGTAGTTATCCTGATTCAACTCCTTGTTCGTCGATTGAACATTTGGCTGACCTGTAGTAACCGGCAATTGCGCCTTTATCAAAAATTCAGAAATCTCCGTATTCAGTCGCGCCATCATTTCTTTAAACAGATTAAATGACTCCAGTTTATAAATCAATAACGGATCTTTTTGCTCATACACCGCTTGCTGAACTGACTGACGTAGGTCATCCATTTCACGAAGGTGCTCTTTCCATTCGTTATCAATCATTCCCAGCACAATATTCTTCTCAATATTCTTGATAATAGTGCGCCCTTCTGACTGAATTGCTTTATCTATATGTACCGCCAGCTGCATAGATTTTGTACCATCTGTTACCGGGAATGCTACGTTCTGGAATTTATCTCCCTGCTGCTCTTTCACCTGACGGATAATCGGCATTGCTACATCTATCAATTTGCGATTCTTACGATCGTAGTAATCCATTGCCGCATCAAATACTTTATCGACAATCACATACTGATCTAATTTTCCAAACTCTGTTTCGGAAACAGGAGATTCAATACTAAACGTTTTAAACAATTCCAGTTCAAAGGATTTAAAGTCTTTCCCCTGAATACCGTTAATCACCATATCTTCCGCTGTGTCGTAGAACATATTGGCAATATCCAGATCAAGACGATCTCCGAACAAAGCACTCTTACGCTTACGGTAAATAGCTTTCCGCTGGGCGTTCATTACATCATCGTATTCCAGTAGTCGTTTACGAATACCGAAATTATTCTCTTCTACTTTTTTCTGCGCACGTTCGATTGATTTAGAAATCATTCCATGTTGAATCACCTCTCCTTCTTTCAACCCTAAACGGTCCATCATTTTGGCAATACGTTCAGAACCAAATTTACGCATCAGATCATCTTCTAAAGACACGAAGAACTGCGAAGACCCCGGATCTCCCTGACGACCGGCACGACCTCTTAACTGTCGATCCACCCGTCTTGAATCATGTCTTTCTGTACCAATTATAGCAAGACCTCCGGCTTCTTTAACCCCTTCTCCAAGTTTAATATCCGTACCACGACCGGCCATGTTGGTAGCGATCGTTACTGTACCCGGTTTTCCGGCTTCCGCAACAATCTCTGCTTCTTTCTGGTGGTATTTTGCATTTAATACCTGATGCGGAATATTCTTCATTTTTAACATCCGGCTCAACAATTCGGAAATCTCGACTGTTGTCGTACCTACCAATACAGGTCTTTTCTGATTTACCAGACGTTCAATTTCAATGATAACAGCATTATATTTTTCCCGTGCTGTTTTATAGACAAGATCATTCTCGTCGTTTCTCTGAATCGGTTTGTTAGTAGGAATAACAACCACATCCAATTTATAAATATCCCAGAATTCTTTTGCCTCGGTTTCCGCAGTACCTGTCATACCGGACAGTTTGTGGTACATACGGAAGTAATTCTGTAATGTAACCGTTGCATATGTCTGTGTCGCCGCTTCAACCGTAACGTTTTCTTTTGCTTCAATTGCCTGATGCAAACCGTCCGAATAACGACGTCCTTCCATTATACGTCCCGTCTGCTCATCCACAATCTTGATCTTACCATCCATAATCACATATTCAACTTCTTTTTCAAAAAGTGTATATGCTTTCAATAGCTGATTCATACTGTGAATTCTTTCGGACTTAACACTGAACTCTCTGATTAAACCATCCTTTTTCTCAAGAAGCTCTTCTTTAGGAAGATTTTGCTTTTCAAGCTCAGCAATTTCCGAACCAAGATCCGGCAGCGCATAATAATCGCTGTTTTCTCCTTTAGATAATAAAGAGATCCCTTTTTCAGTCAGCTCAATCGAATTGTTTTTCTCATCGATAACAAAGAACAATTCATTATCCACATAGGGCATATGTTTATTTTGCTCCTGCATGTAGAAGTTCTCCGTTTTTTGCAGGTGAGCTCTTATTCCAGGTTCACTCAAAAACTTAATCAGAGCCTTATTCTTAGGGAGTCCCCGATAAGCACGCAACAACATCACTCCACCATCTTCCAATTGCTTTTTCACTTCCTTTTTATCACCTGTAGATTCAGGAGCGTTAAGTGAAGCTAACAATTTCTTTGCCTCCGAAAGAGCTGCTGTAACATACTTTTTCTGTTCGTTAACTACTGTTTCGATCTTTGGTTTCAGTTGGTAAAATTCATGCTGATCTCCTTTTGGAGTAGGTCCCGAAATAATAAGTGGAGTTCGGGCATCATCAATCAATACCGAATCGACCTCATCGACTATCGCATAATGGTGATTTCGTTGTACTAATTGACCAGGATCACTCGACATATTGTCACGCAGGTAATCAAAACCAAATTCGTTATTTGTACCAAACGTGATATCAGCATTGTAAGCTGTTCTTCTCTCATCAGAGTTGGGTTGATGTTTGTCAATACAATCAACACTCAGTCCGTGGAACTGGTATAGTGGTCCCATCCACTCAGAATCTCGTTTTGCAAGGTAATCATTCACCGTAACGACGTGTACACCTTTTCCGGAAAGAGCATTCAGGTATACAGGAAGTGTTGCAACAAGTGTTTTTCCTTCTCCGGTCTGCATTTCAGCGATATTTCCTCGGTGTAACACAGCTCCTCCCATTAACTGGACATCATAGTGTACCATATTCCACTCGACAGGTGCACCAGCGGCAGTCCACTGATTCTTCCAAACTGCTTTTTCGCCTTCAATTACGATCCCATCTTTTCTGGCTGCCAGATCCCGATCCATTTCGGTCACAGTAACTACCAGTTCTTTATTTTCAGACCAGCGTCGGGCAGTTTCTTTAACCACGGCAAATGCTTCCGGGAGCAATTCAAGAAGGATCTCTTCGATTTTTTCATTTACCTTCTTCTCAAGGTTTTCGATTTGGACAAACAGTTCCTCTTTCTGAAGAACCTCTAAAGCAGGGTCTTCTGTCTTTGTACGAAGAGCTGTGATCTGATCTTCAAGCTCACTCGTAGCTGATTTTATCTTTGCCTTAAATTCTTTTGTTTTAGCACGCAAATCATCATCCGAAACAGTTTTTAAATCTGCATAAAATGTATTGATCTGATCTATATAGGGTTGGTATTCTTTTTGGTCTTTTGCTGATTTATCTCCAAAAATCTTCTTTAAAATTCCTGCTATCATTGCCTGTTTCTTTATATTGCAAACCTCAAAAATAAGTCTAATAATCGGTTTTGCATTGTTCTATCGGGTTATTTTTTGTCAGAAATCATGCCAAAACAAATCCCTGCCACTATGGCAGAAAAAAAGAGGTTGCTCTAACGAAACAACCTCTTTTTCTGATCGATGTGGTCATTACTTCCTGACCAGTTTGATTATTCTTTCTTTTTCTACGGTTTTGATTTTTATAAAATAAATTCCGGCTGCCCCCTGTACGTCAAACTGAGGATTGGTCTTATTGTTAACCTCTGTATCAATCCAGACTCTTCCACTCACATCTGTTATCTGAACAACAGCATTTTCAATACTCTCCGGAAGTTCCATCGTTATAGTCCCTGAAGTCGGATTCGGATACACCATTATTCTGTCAATAGGATCAAGCTCTTCTACCCCTGCAAAATCTCCACAGCAGTAATAGGCAAAAGCACGGTATGTATTTGTTCCATTCACTATATTAAAAAACCCGGATTGAAGAAATGTCACTCCTTGTGGATTTGCTGCTCCCGAAACAGGATTTGCATTCATACCAAAATTCCAGGTTGTAACATTTTCTCCCTGATTCAGATCCAGATTTTCAATAACAACTACTGATTGAGACGTCATACATTCAGCATACGAAAGTCTAACTTCCGGCTGCGCTTCCAGGTTATAATTTGTACTTAACACAGTATACGCTTCTCCGGAAACCAGTTCAACAGCAGAAGAAATTCCCATTGCTCCGTCGCCACCATTTCCTCCGGCTCCACCGTTACCACCTTTTCCTCCGGCTCCGCCAGTACCAATCTCTCCCGAACAACTACTGTTAGCTGTTCCTCCGGCTCCACCTTCTCCTCCGGCTCCGCCCTGACCTCCTGATCCACCAAATCCCTGGTTGCCGGCAATCACCCGACAATCGATAAATGCTGCTCCTGCCCCATTCTGACGTGCATATACACCAAATGAAGATCCTCCACCGAAACCACCGGTTCCACCGATTCCTCCCTGGCCACCGCCACCACCACCGGAACCACCGTTCCCTGGACCATTATCACAGAAAGTACATGTCTGACGACCGCTTCCTCCGCCACCGCCACCACCGGCACCACCGCATCCATCTCCGCCAGTACCCGCCTGTGGTCCGGGAATCCAAAATCCGGCATCTTCACCTCCTGGCAATCCGGCTTCTCCAATACTACCTGCCATACCGTTAATCCCCGGATTTCCGGTACCACCATCTCCTCCCGGATCACCCTGAGTTCCTGGGCTTCCACCATTTGCGCCGGAATTACAAGCTGAAGCTCCTCCAGCCCCTCCTAATCCGGCATTATTTGATGAACATTCATCTCCTCCGGCACCGCCGCCGCCACCGCCGCCGCCATTTCTTCCTGACGCATCGGTTCCTGCAACTCCATTATCCTGTTGTCCGTTATTCGATCCGGCTCCAGCGCCTGCTGCTACAGCACCTCCTCCAAGACCTCCTGAACCTCCGGCGCCACCAGCCTGTCCGTTACCAAACGTACACTCTCCTCCATTACAGCTACCATTTCCTCCGGTAATTCCCTGCTCCCCCGGTTCTCCGGCATCTCCAGCAATTCCGGACTCCCCGTCAGCGGCATTACCCGCTTCAATGATACATCTCACAAAGCGATACGAAGAACAATTGGAAAGGTACACTCCATACGTTGACATTCCCGGCAAATTGGCATCTGCCGTTCGGATTGTCAGGTCATGTAACTCAAAACCTGTTTTGTCACTAATTGATAAAGCAACCAATCGTTGTTGATTCAGTGCTCCTTCCGGAGCGTTTGTAGAACGATACAGAGTAGTTGCTCCTGCAACACTGGTTTTTGTCCAGTCTTCCTCCGCTATAAAACCTCCTTCTACAACAATATTATTCCCTACTATCTCAAGGGGCGCATCAAGAGCGTATTCCCCCGTAGCAATTCTAATCACATCTCCATCCACAGCATCTGAAAAAGCAATTTCGATTGCCAGTGGGTCTTCAATAGTACCGGAAGCATCTTCTGCTCCGTCTACAGTTACATAATAAATTGAACATTGTGCCGTCACGAAACCGGCAAACGATGTCAACCAAGCAGTTAGCAGTATTAATTTTCTCATATCACAACATTTACATGTTGCCGAAGATAGAATTTATTTTGCCTAAGCTTAACGAGTTAGTTAAAATTTTGTTTTGATTTTTTGCTCAAAGTGAGGATCGTAAACCTCTAACTATTAATATGGACAAGTCATTCAACACGATTAACCTGCTTAATTATTTCCAAATGACAAAAAGACGAAAAGAATTGCTCCCAAACTTTTCGAAGCTCACTTTCCGTAACCTGTGTACTAAACTCTACAATTTTCAAAAATTTTTCTACCCCTTCCTCCAAAAGGATTTCAATATTTTGGACAATATACGCGTAGATAGGAGGAATTATCAGGTAACTTGCCTGTAAGTCAGCATTTCGGTACACAAAATAAAAGGTAGGTCGCAGCTTCCCTCTTTCGCTGGTATGAATTTCCCATTTTGAATCTACCAATCTAAAATGCGGTCCAAACCGGAACGGCTGTCCTTTATACTGAAAAACAAATCTCTCAACTTCCTCGTCAGAAAAATCTTTCTCGCAGAAGACAATTGTTTCGGCCCATTCAAATCTTAACAAATCGGTCAAATAGGGTATGCCTGTTTTCTCTGCTATGTTGAATTCCTCACAATATCCGATCAATTCCACAGGCATTTTCCAAAGTTCTTTTTCAGCATGCCTGTTTTCTTTCATAAATCCCGTTACCAAATCAATCCAGTTTGCCTTATTCATGATTGATTTGGTAATTGGATAAGCTGTGGAAAGCGCATCTTCAAAAACAGTAAAAACCAGTCGTCTGTAATTCCAAATTCTGGATACATCCTGCACAGCTACCTCTCCCAATTTACCTTCCAGACAAAAATTAAAAAATGCATTCATGTTTACCTCCAGATCTTCCCGTTGAGCCTCTACTTTCTTACGCATGATGATTTTGTTTTATGAATTCACTCTCAATCCGGTTCAATTGCTCCAATTCTCTTTTTAAATCTTCCGGATTTTCAGGAAAATTAAAATCCCTCTCTAATAGTATCGGTACACGGCTCAACTTAGGCAGAACAAACTTTAGCAAATCGTACACCGGCTGAATAATCTCCTCCCCATGTGTATCAATAATCAAGTCTTCTGACACTTTCGTATGCCCTGCCATGTGAATATACTTCACCTTATCTAAAGGAAATGCGTTTAGAAATGCATACGGATCATAGCTATGATTAAATGCATTGACATAAACATTATTTACATCAAGCAGTAGTCCACAACCGCATTTTTCAGCAATTTTAGTGATAAACTCCAGTTCCGACATTTCGGATGGTACGTTGGTGTAATAGGATATATTCTCAAGAATCAATTCCCGCTTCATGAAGTCCTGTACCCTCGCTACTTTTTCCGCAACATGATCTACAGCATTATTCGTAAATGCAACAGGAAGCAAATCATAAAGATGAACGTTATTACATTGAGAAAAACTAAGATGCTCCGTGTAATGTTCTATTTGAAACCGATCTAGAAAATCTTTTACCTGAGCCAGAAACCCGAAGTCTATTGCATCAGGTGAGCCAATTGACAAAGAAAGTCCGTGAGTGGTTATCGGGTATTGCGCTGCTACTTTTTCCAATAAGACCTTGGAAGCTCCTCCGAGACTCATCCAGTTCTCCGGAGCCAACTCAACAAAATCAGGTCTGTTTTCATCACCCCAATTCAACAAGAGATCTGCGATGTCTCTTCGAAACCCCAGGCCCACACCACTCAACGGACAATTCATCATCACACTTTATTACAGGTTACCACATTTTGCTTCTTTCGACTTTTCTCCACATTTCGCCTCCTGTGATTTCTCTCCGCACTTAGCCTCTTTCGTTTTTTCGCCACATTTTGCTTCTTTTGACTTCTCACCACATTTTGCTTCCTGTGATTTTTCACCGCATTTTGCTTCGCCGCATTTTAATTCCATGGCTCTGTCTCCCGTAAGAATTTCCACTCCATTTATAAGAGCACTTCTCACTTCACTACCATTTCCTAATTCAACAATCTCTGATGCATTCACATTACCACCTGCAGTAAATACAGCTGCCAATGCGAGTCCGCCCATAATTGCCTTCGCTGTGTTTTCTTTGTTTTTCATAACGTTTTGTTTTTTGTTTGACTCATATACGTTTGTTACAAATCATTTGGATTTCACTTCTTTAAAAAAAAGATAAAACAAACTGATAATAAACTAGTTAAAAACAAAAAGAACGATTTAAACATCCCTCTATAGCAATGATTTAAAAAAAAATTCATTCCTTTGATATGTGAGTGCAACCAACCATAAAAAATTAATTACAGCTGACGACATTACCCTGATACGCGGTGGAGATAAAGCGTCTTTCAAAAAGTTGTATGATCTGTATTCCGGAGCTTTATATGGTATTGCACTGCGCGTTGTCATATCTGAAGACGTTGCACGAGACGTTTTACAGGATGGCTTTGTCAAGATATGGAAAAACTTCACTGCCTATGATGAAAAGAAAGGAACTCTTTTCACGTGGATGTCCAACATCATTAAAAATACCGCAATCGATCAGCTTCGGAAAAAAGCCGTTAAATACGAAATCCATGTTCAGGATAAATTCGTAGGTATGGCAGACAGAGTGAATCAGACAAAACAAGAAACGGACACAATTGACTTAAAAGACAAATTAAGGTCATTAAGTGAAGACCACAGAAATGTAATTAACACTGTATACCTAATGGGGCACACACATGAGGATGCCGCTAAGGAGCTGGGGTTACCGCTGGGAACTGTAAAAACCAGGGTTCGTTCAGCGATGAAAGAATTGAAACGAATATATGGCACAGAATAGTGAATATTGAAGAATACATAGCATCAGGTATACTGGAGAACTACATTCTCGGTAACTGTTCTTCTCAGGAACAACAGGAAGTGGAATGTATGTCTCATATCTATCCCGAAATTCGTGAAGAGTTGACGAACCTTGAAATTTCCATGGAAAGCTTTTTCATGGAGCAACAAGTTGCTCCTCCTGTTGATTTATGGGATGCTATTGAACAAGAAATTGATGATGAACCGATGCTGGCGCAAACAAGTCCATCTATCAGTGAAAATGGAGCGGATTCCACTGTCATTCCTCAGAAAAAACCAACTCGAATTGCTCCTGTTATCTCACTTGTCAGCACAGTTGCAGCCGTCTTTTTAGGCATTCTGTATCTAAACACAACAAAAAAGATAAATACCATTTCAGATGAATTATCGACTCTATCTGCTCAGAATACATCTATAAATGACAGTTTGTCTAGAACAGTAGCTGCACTTGAGTTCAAAAACAGTCTTCTTACTTTCGTAACAGACCCTTCATCAAAAAGTATTTATCTGAAAGGGATTCCCGGCAAATACCCGGAAGGAAATGTTCTTGTCGCCTGGAATCCGGCCGATAACAAAGTAATTCTTAATAAGGGGAATTTACCTCAAAACCCGCCAGACAAACAATACCAACTCTGGGCCATTGTTGACGGAACTCCGGTAGATCTTGGTGTATTTGATATGGGAGAGAATGAAACCCTACTTGAAATGAAGCCTGTTTCCGGTGCTGCCGCTTTTGCCATTACACTGGAAGAACGTGGTGGAAAACCCACTCCGAATCTCGAAGAATTATATGTTTTGGGTGAGGTTGGATAAATTCTAGTTACTGTTGTTTCCCGACTGTGGAACCAAAGACACTGAAATTCTAACTTTTTTCTTTCGTATTGCTTTTGTCAGATATATTTTGGATATGTCATAAATCAGCACAACTACAATGGTAACCGCAATGACAAAAAATACTGTAAATTCAAACCAATACGTAATTGATCCCGCGATAACACCTCCAGTCAGATAAGCTACAGCTATAGATGACAGTAATTTAACTTTGTCCCTCACTTGTTTGTTCTCTCTGTATTTCTTCTTTGTCAACATAGACAGGTGTGCAGCAAGATCAGTAGTTAACCCGGTAAGGTGAGTTGTCTTTACGGAGAAATTAGAAATACTGGCTGTCAAACCATTTTGCAACCCCATGGCGAGCAATAATACAGCAACCATAACCTCTGTTTCCATCAATGTCTCCGAGTATATAAAATGTCCGTAAAACCCTACAGTAAGAATACAAATCATTTCCAAAATCAACGGAATCGAGTGGGTTATGTAACTATTTTTTCTCTCACCATGAATAATCATGTAATTCGAAAAAAAACTACCGGCGAAAAAGCAAAAGATCCACGAGAATACAACCAGAACCTGAAACCAGTTTCCTTTTGCTATTTCTTCAGCCAAAATGGCATAATGTCCTGTTACATTTGAAGTAAACGAAAAGAACAAAATCAGCGATGCAACGTTAACCATCCCTGCTGAAAATGCAGTCATTGCGCCTAATTTTATATTATCTCCAAGACTTCTGGAGCTACTGTATTTCCTCAACATATTTACTTCTTTTTTTCAAATTCTATTCTTACAATACCACGGGCGTGGATATCATTCTCAAAGTGTAACACCAACTTATTCCTGTTCAATTCCCTAATCTGATACACTTCAAACTTATCGTTGTCATATTTTAGTTTCAGGATATGTCCTCTTCCTTTGAGACGCCAGTTGAGCTTCTTATCTTCTTTATCATCTCCGGTTAGTAATAAATCTGCATTTTCATCAAAAGTCCATTCTTCCGATTTATGAATAACCAGATTTTTCGCAATCTCATCTCTTAATTCATCCCGGGCAATCTTTTTGAAAAATTCTCCATCTTCCATTTTATCTACTTTTTCATAGTGCCAGGAAACTTCCTTCCAGGTTCCGATCAGGTTCTTTTCAGGATGCTCCATGTTACCCGAAAGCATATACACAGAAAGGATCATTCCAAGAAAGACTGCCCACAAAATGATATGTGAATACATCTTTTTCATTTTATGCATTCATCTGAAACAATCGGGCAAGCTGTCCGGATACCGCACCTTCTTCGGATGCTACGTAATCAACTTCTATTTTCTCTGTTTTACACTTCCTTACAAAACCTGTTATATCAGCGCTCATTCCTGATAGATGCCGATTTTGAAAATTACCTGCAACGTATATCTTATCGACTTTGTTTCCTTCCAGGAAATTACCGAATGCCGCATTCGTAAACCCGGTAAAAAAGTCAAATCGAAACGAGTTAATCCGTGAAGAGTATCTGTTTCTTAAAACACTACAGGCTTCTTTAAATTCCTCCGACACCAGCTTACTGTAAAGTACTGACTTAGAAAAAAACAGTAGATCTGATGGGTAAGATGAGACATCAACCCCATGCACCATCAGAATATTAACGGACTGATCTTCGTAATCATCCAATGCCTTTTTTACGAGATAAAGTGAATCGATAGAGAAATCTGTAAGAATCATGATCGTTTGTTCCATAACCTAAATTTTGGAACAAACTTATCTCTGGGCTCTTAGGATGGGATTAGAAACTAATTAAGATTTGATTAGAATCAGAGCGTGTACTTACCGACAGGAAGCTTAATCTCAACAATAGTCCCTTCATTTTGAACAGAATAAACATTTAATTCTCCTTTATGAATTTTAATAATGTTTCGTGTCAGAGGTAATCCGATACCATATCCTTCAAAATTTCTTGTATTGGAAGCTCTGAAGAAAGGGTCGTAGATATACTGTAATTCATCTTCCGGAATACCGATTCCCGAATCAGTCACAACCAGAATAACCTGATTCTCCGAAAGCCCCAGAGACACCTTAACCGACTGATTAGAAGAATACTTATACGAATTGAGTAGTATATTGGAAAGTGCCAGATGCAGCAGTTGTTCATTCCCCTTTATTTTAAGCATTTCGGGGTTTTCCGGTAATAATGAAAAATCGATCACAATTTTATTGTCCGGGTGAATCCTGTTAATTGTTTCGTGGACATCAAAAATCAACTGGTCGATTCGTACTTTATCAAAAACAAGCACTTTTCCGTTAAATCCTGTCTGCGCCAGATAGAGTAATGCTTTGGTTTTTTTATCCAATTTTTCTGCCTCTTTCAAAATCTGTTGCAACACTTCAACGTATTCTTCTACCGACCGCTCTCTGGCCAAAGCAACATCTGCTTCTCCTATAATAGATGTTAATGGTGTATTCAATTCATGAGAGGCATTACTGATAAAGTTCTTTTGGGTCTCAAAACTTGTCTCCAGCCGATCCAGCATATTATTAAACGTCCTGATTAACTGTGTTAACTCATCTTCGTTATCAGAAACATCTAACCGCACATGCAAATTTTCCGTACCGATCAGGTTCACTTCTTCTGTTATAACTTTAATCGGGTTGATCAGGCGTTTTGATAACCAATATGCGATTAATACAACTATAATGGAGGAAATAGCAATTGAAATGATCAACAAGTTCCTCATATACACCATGTGGTGTTCGTAGTAATAATTAACCGCAGATGTAATTACCAGATAGTTCTTATTATTGACATCATATCGAATACCACTGAAAAACAGCTTGTTTCTTCGGTAGGTTGATGACCCGTTTTCATAAATTTCGCGGACAAAATCTTCATTCAGCTTATTTTCCTCGGCAATTTTCTTGAAATCTCTGTCCTTTCCGTCCAACTCAATAAACACATGTTTTTCTTCATGTAAAGGTTCCAGATATTCTCCTTTAAATTCTCTGATCAGGTCTGCTGTAGTTTTTTGGTCAAGATCACTTTTGGCCATGGAAAAAGCCCTAATCTCTAGCCGCTTGTAAAAATCGGAAAACGCGTATCTCGAATTAAAATAGTAGATAAATACACTGAATACTAATATCAAAGCCACAAAGGTTGAAGCCAGCATCAGTACTATTTTCGTTCTTATATTCAAATCAAGGTTCTTCTTTCATTACGTATCCCATACCAAAAACCGTATGAATTACCCGGCTATCACCATTCTTTTCCAGTTTTTTTCTCAGGTAATTGATGTACACATCAACTACGTTCGTCCCCAGATCAAATTCACTCCCCCAAACAGCTTCGAGTATATCAGCACGGGAAAGAACCCGCTTCGGATTGTCAATAAACATCATGAGCAGCCTGTATTCTGTAGATGTCAGTGAGACCAATTCTCCATTTCTTCTTACTTCCTTTGTCTCATCATTCATTTCAATGTCCAGAAATCGATGAACCTGCGGTTCCGGTTCCTTTCTCTCAAATCTTCTGAGTAATGATTTTATCCGGGCGACTAACTCAATAAACTTGAATGGTTTTACAATGTAATCATCGGCTCCCATATTGAGTCCCAAAGCTACATTTTCAGCTGTACCCAAAGCTGTAAGAAGAATAATAGGCACATTTACGTTCTGTTCCCGTACTCTTGAACAAACCTCTAATCCCGATATATCAGGCAGCATAATATCCAGTAAAACCACGTCATAACTTCCGGAATTAATGCGCTCCAATCCTGTTGCTCCATTCAGGCAAACTTCAACGGAAAAGTTCTGTTCGGTTAATCCTTTCCGGACAAACGAACACACCTGAGGATCATCTTCAATGAGTAATATTTTTTTCAACTTATGTCTATCGCTTGAAAGCAAATATACGAAAACAGAAAAGTTAGTTTTTCCTTAGTTCAATAAAGGACTCGATTTTTTCATTTTCTATTAAGACAGAAAGGCTATAGTGCCTGAGTTTCCATTCTCCCGTTTGCCGGTCCTGCTCCAGAACACCCGTACCCCGGCAGTTGTTCATCCACGTATCCAATTCTTCTTCAAACCAGGCGACGCTACCGTCATGCGAAAGGTACCACGTTCTGAAAATGGTAGAAAACTTCCACCCATTTCCTTTCTTAAAATGGGGACGGGCAAAAGCCTCAAAATCATCTTTCTCCCACCTTTCGGAAGGATCTGTCCCCAGAAAAACAAAATCATCCGACAAAAGTGCCGCATATGAATCCCAGTCTGATTGTGCTGCCGCTTTATGCCAGGTCTCCATTAATGAATCCAGTTCTTCTGTCTGAGAAAAGCCGGCAAAAGATAGAACAAGTGTAATCCAAACAAAAACCGATTTCATTTACGTTGCGTTTATCGTTGTCTGTAAGATAGTAAAAAACGGTTACTCTCCAAAAGGGTTACCAAAAACAGGATTGTAACAGAACTCAGCATCAGTAAGCGTAGAGAGAAAGGCAATTAACTTAGCTTTTTCTTCCTCTGAAAGTGTTATGCCGTTAACCAAAGCAGGATCTGTTGTTGCTGTCAGGTTAACTCCGAATCTGTAGTGATCGATTACTTCTTCCAGTGTTTCAAATCTGCCATCATGCATATAAGGATACGTCAATACACTGTTACGTAAAGAAGGAACTTTAAACTTCCCCCTGTCATCCGGATTCAGAGAAATTCGTTCTCGACCATTGTCCTCCGGATCCAGTAGAAGTCCATTGTTCCTGTATGAATGATCTGTAAATAATACACCCGCATGACAAGCAGCACAATTCTGCTCAAATAGATACTTCCCTTCCAACTCTTCATCTGTTAATTGGACTTTTCCTTCCAAAAACCTGTCGTACTTCGATTCAGATGAAACCAGCAGGGTTAAGAATTGTGTTAACGCATAAAAGAAGCGTTGATCGTTCATCTCTCTCGTACCAAAAGCACTCTGTAGCAACAGAGAGTATTCGTCAAGGGTATCCAGCTTACTCATCAGATCCTGCATATTCATATCCATTTCGTTATGATCTGTTACAGGTGCAAGCGGCATTATCTCAATGTGATTAATCCCTCCGTCCCACATGAAAGAGGGACTCCAGGCCAAATTAAACAGTGCCGGGGAATTGCGAACTCCCACTCTACCCTCAACACCTGTACTTACTGTTTTTCCTGGATCACTAAATGCATATTCCCGAATATGACAGGAAGCGCAGGAAACTGTATTGTTCAATGACAATCGTTTATCGTAAAACAATTTACGACCAAGAATAAAGCCTTCCTGACTTACTTCGTTATTTTCAAACTGATAATACGGTTCCGGAAAATGAGAAGGCGCCCGGAAGGAATATTCATTCCCTCCCGGCACTTCTGTCAATTCTTTCTTACATGCAGTAAGAAAAAGCAGGGTTATTATCCCAATGCTTCCAACAATTCCTCTCACCTATTAATGAATATGGTGAACAATAAAGGCTTCACGGAAATTATCTGCAAGTGTAATTGCATTGGCTCCCGGCATGTGAACGGTATTCATATTTGCAAGTAGAATGCCTCCATGCCAGAATCGAGCCGCATTTACATAAAAGTGAATTATAGGATCATTGCTTCCTGTTACGGCGAGTTCTCCAGCAAAATTCTGCGTATTTACCCGAATAGCATTGGTGTTGTTTTCATCTTTGAATCCTCCGATGTGGTACTCAAACGCACCGGAAGGTGAATCAGGAGAAGTACCTTCAGCTTTTATAAAAATATAGCCTGAATTCCAAGACCAAAACATACCATTTGATGTAGACAATGCCCCTGTCTGTGAACCGGAAACATTTCTCGTCGAATCCACTCCGATTGTGTATTCTATATCGGTATAAGTTCCAACCGGAACGCCTGAAATACTTAGTTCAGGAACTGTGTTTTCACCTACTTCTACCAAATAATAACTCTCGGGTTGACTCCACCAGGTACCATCTGTTTTCTTAAGCTTTACGTTTGAAATGTAATACTTCAGTTTTGTAAATGTGATTTCTTCCGCACTCATAGGGTGAGTATATGCTGTATTCATTGCAAAAGCATCCCAATTCATACCCCATTTGTGATCCAATTTCACTTTAACTGTTCCTGTTGTAGCTGTGGGCTCAGGAGTTGGCTCAGGATTGTCTTTTTTACAACTAACAAATCCAACTAACAAACTAACTATTAATACACTATAAAAATATTTTACTCTTTTCATTTCTTATTTTTTAAATACTATACTACCAGGGGAAGTAATTTCACTACTTCCCTGTTCAGATTAAAGATAAAAGTCAGGTTAAAGAAATGAAGTGTGTATGGGCGGCTTAAAAATATCCTCGATTAACAAATAGCTATACGTATCCTGACCTCCCTCAAGAGGCTTATCCGTTACTAGTGTACTACATTCATAGTTCGGAAATTCGTAGGTATCAACAACAAAAAAACTGATCTCAACTCTGAAGTTTTCAATCGTTCTTTTGGGATCATTATTACTCTCCGGAGATGAATCTTGCAGTTCTTCTGAAAGTTGACAGGAACCGTTACATTTCAATTCCGGTTTATCTTTGTTTTCGCAAAGAACCTCACTGTAATATTCGTAATTAGAAAAATAGTGAGAAACAACAACAAACCTCACCAGAAAAGGTAAAGTCAATGCAACTAATAATATGGAAACAAGAACACTTCTCACTTCAGGCAAATTTAGTCAAATTCCCGTTGGCATCTATTATTTTAGGGTACTATTTAGCCAAAAAACTACAGTTTTTTCCCCAACCATCTTAGCACATTATCCAACCAGATAGAATCAAACTCATTTTGCGTAATAATTTGTTGTTCCAAAGCTTCATCGATCACCTTCCCGGGATATGAACCCGGGACAGATTCCATTTCTCCCAGAGGATACGGATCATCCATTCCTGCCAATACCTGTGAAGCACCTGATCGATTGACCAAAAGACGAAAAGTCTCCACGTCGTGTACCAACGTATCAAAATAGATATTCGGATGTTGGTTTGACTCTCTCGGATCCAGAGCTCCCTCGAATAAATCCGGTCTGCCATCATATCCCTGCAATCGCCTTCCGAAGTTTGCCTGCCCCAACATATTGGCATGCGCAAAACAGGTACGTATTTCAGGAAATTTCTGAGCTATTCCAAGTAACGTGTAAAGGTGATAGGTGTCTGCGGTCTGGGCACACATCCATACCAGATGAAACCTCCAGTATCTATCAGCGATATTGACCATCTTTTCTCCATCATACGGATGTATTTCTACTGCCAGTTTATATTTATCCGCCAGTTCAAATAGGGGAAAAACGGATTCATCAGCTACAGAAACCCATTGTTGATCTCCATTCATAAAATGAGTCGGAAGGCAAAGTAAACGCAAATTATTCTCTTCTACATTCCGTTCTATTTCTCTTAAAGACTGCTCAATGTATGCCGGCTGAACAACAAAACCTGTTGTAAACTTATCCGGGTTTCCGGATTGAATCCGGGCATTGAAATCATTCTGAAAACGAACAGCATCTAATGTTTCCTTTTCAGAAAGTCCATTACAGTACAATTGTGATAAGGTTAATACAACCTCGTGGTCAATCCCGTTCTTTTCCATCCATTCCAACTTCTCGTTCAGAAAAAAACTGGGGTCAGTAATCGGTCTGCACCAATTTCCCTGTCTCATAAACTGCTTATCCTCATCTATCCAAAACAATTTTTTGTCCCGCATGAACGCAGGTATATCTTCGGGATAAGGCAGCAAATGGCCGTGACCGTTAATTTTCATTGTGTCTGATGTATTTGTGTCCGGCAAATGTACGATTTTGAACACTAATGCGTGCTGATAAACTCATGAATCACCTCAAGGTAATTTTCAAATCCCATTACCTTCGGCACGCCATTTTCTCCATCGTGTTCTGCTCCTTCAATTCGGTGCGCTTCACCATATTCCCCTGAGTAGTTTTTATATACAATTTCTCCATGTGTCTCCAACGAAAGAAAATCATCGTTCTTACCATGAAACCAAAGAAAAGGTTGCTGAACAGATTTTATTTTTTCCGCATTTTCTATTTCGGCATTTGTAAAATAGGAAGAAGGTAAACTTAACCCTGTAGAGCTTTGGGCCATTACTTCCGAAGAGGCAAAGGGGTTCTCCAGGATTAACCAACCCGGTTGTAATGCGTACTGGTCAGAAGCACTTATCTCACAGGCGGGTGCAGACCCCAAAGAATATCCATATACAGCTAATCTTTCGTCCGTCAGCCCCTTTTCTTTTAACCATTTTAATCCACCGTTTACCGCATCATACATGTTCTGTTCTGTAGGTTCACCTGAAGACATGCCGTACCCGGGGTAATCAATAGACAAGATTCCGTATCTATACTGATCCCCTGCCGAGGCCAGTAACTTCTGCCGGTTCCAATAATAATCCATGTGATCTTTATTCCCATGGCAATAAAAAATTACTGTATCTGTAGCAATTTGTGCCAAATCACCAATGTAAATCGCATAGATCTCCAGTGTTTCGTCCCCGGAAATTATATCGTAGGAAAATACTGTAATCTTATCTTGTGAAACGGAAAAAGATGCAGGTACATCGAAAGGTTTCTCTCCATCATAGGCCTCTAGATAATAGGCGTCTATTTCTGAATTATTGAACAAAAAACTATCCAGTTTTTTCTTACAGGATGTCCCTGTCAACACTCCCAGAAAAGCTAAAACTATACTTATTCTTTTCATTTCTTACCTCCCAGCGTTCTGACAATTCCTATATAAATCCCCATAGCTCCCCTGTTCCCCAGAGGACTCACATAGTCCAGAACAATATCTTCGTTAGATAAATAGGGAGCCAGCAGTTTCAATTCCAGCTGTACAGACCATCGATTTCGCGTAAATGTTGTTCCTACATGTGTATTCCAGAGCCATTTTACTGCATTCGGCTCTCCATGTGCCTGCGTATTGTATAGATCAAACCAGTTGTCAAATCCTACAAAGAAATCATTTCGTCTGAATTTTCCTTCTTTTTGTTTCACCGGATAATTGATATAATAGTTCATATCCAGTTGCGGATAGAACCGAAAGTCCGATGCTGTTTTTCCCATCATAATATTAGCTACAGGTGCGATACTTATTCCCATCGTTTTCTGTGTGTTCTGCCAGACTCTGAAAGAAGCTCCCGCATCAAATTGCCATACATTAAATGCAGCAGCTGTTGTATGCCAGTTCCCGAATACTGTCACATACTCTTTTACTCCGTACCCATATCCCAAAGCAGATAATGGTATCGGCATAGGCGAAACGCCCGGCACATTAATCACAGGTCCAAGAACATTCGCGGATATAGCATGCTCTCCTTCCTCCAAAGTTCGGTAAAAACGGGTAGGTGCACAGGAAAAGACAATTCCTGTCAGGAGAAGCATAAACAATATTCTAATCATGTCGATTATTTCAATTTCACAAAGGGAACAGTCTTCCCATCTACTTGTAATACGTAATATCCCTGATTCAGATTCCCAGTGAATACGGTTGTTTCTTGCTGTATTGATTCCTCTTCGTAAACAACTTTTCCTGAAAGGTCTACTATTCTTAGTAAGGATGATTTACCTGTCTCCATTTCCCGGATTACAGTTAACTGATCGGTAACCGGATTCGGATACACACTCAACTCCTCCGTCATTTTTTCCTCAAGCTGGAGAGCATCCGGATGAGCGATACGTATGTTATCAATATACAAATTATTTCCTCCGTCTCCTATAAACCGAAAACGAATCATCAGATTATCCACCAGATAAGAGGTATTTATATTGGTAACTGCTCCTGATTTCCATTGTGTTTCATCGACCGGTGTAAATGCTTCTTCAGAAATAGCAGCATCAACTGTTTTCAAGGTACTCGCTCCGTAAAACACTTTTCTCGTAGCCCAGGTATTGCCACAATCATTACTCACTGCAATCTGCAACAGGTCATTATTTCCGGTTTCTCTTTGCGCATAAGCGTAATCAAACGTCACCGCCAGATCACTTAGTTCTGAAGCATCAACAGGTTTAGAATGAAATGTGTATTCCCATGCACCTGCTTCAAAATTATTGACGTAAAAGGAAGTAGAACTTTCAAACCCAACAGGAGTAAAATCCCAGTTTACCGGAGCTTCTGTGGGTATTCGTACCCATCTTTCAAAAAAAGGATCTACATGCTCAAAAGACTCATGCATTCCTGAATACGCTCCCTGAGCAGGTAATACGGTAATATATTCCTCTTTAGTTATAATCTCTGTTTCTGTTCCATTTCCAACCTCTAGTGTCACACCATATATTCCCGGATTTGTGTAGGTAACTTCTACTAAGGAATCCGTATAAGATGAGGCTGTCCCCCCTTCAAATGTCCAATCTCTCTGTTCAATACCGTGATAAGACACATCGGAAAATTCGACTGTTTCGCCCGCACAGATTATTTTTTTATCTGCTTCAAAATTAGCGGCACACAGATAATATGTGGCATCATCTGTTCCAGTTGCCAACAGATTTTCCGGTTGCCATAAATTATTACGATCGGCTACAGGAGAATTCAAACAGGCATGCATACGCGTTTTCTGACCTTCCGTGAACATTCGGGCACAATAGGAGTACTCCATATAATTTTGAACATTATCTACTGTCCCGCAAGTAGTTCCACTCAGATTACATGTTTGCCATCCTATAGTAAGCGGAGTATCTTCTACCTCATCATCGTACTCACAATTTCCCGATTGTGCTACTGTAAGGTAAAAGTAATCCGGTACATTGTTCCCCCCCCAAATATGCTGCAGGTTTAAATAATGCCCTATCTCATGTGTCAATACTGTTCTTCTGAAATAATCGGAAGTTCCGATAGTACCAATGTAGGAATGTTGCATAACAATTCCGTCCCATTCCGGAGCGGCTTCCGCATCTGCCGGTAAGAGAGCATGTCCCGCCAATCCTGCTGCTGCGTCACAAACATAAATATTCAGATACTGATCCGGAGGCCAGTGAATAAGGCTCTTCACCTGATGATCACCAACATATGTCAGGTCTGAAACGGTTCTTGTAATACCACTGGTACAATTTCCTTGCGGGTCCAATTGTGCAAGGCGAATTTCGATTTCTGCATCTGCAGCTAATGCCCGAAATGAACTTACAATATCGGTTGTATCAGCATTTCGCTTACGCATTTGTGTGTTGACCTGTTTAACAGCGTCATAAATTTGTGCATCCCCAATATTTTCATCTCCATAATTATGAATGATATGAAATACCACGGGAATAATATAGGTTGTCCCCTCTCGCAGAACAGGTTGTTGTTTAAACCATTCCGTATACGTTGATAGTTGCTCATAGGCAATAGCAATTCCTTCACGAAGTTCAGGTTTTTGCTGTACCATTTCATGTCGCATTTTATCAGTTCCGCAATGCAGAAGGTCCTGTGCGAATGAAGAAAAAAACGAGAAGATCAAGCAAGTGGTGAGTAGTAAGTAGTTTCTTTTCATGAAAAACTTCTGTTTGTTATTTAGTCATTAAAAAAGAAAAAGAACCACAGTGCAGCATTCTCCCGGGTTACTCCATCTGTATATCCAATCGTAGACCGGCTACTGTTCATGACTCTGTCATTCTCCACATAACCAATGGTCGATCGGCTACCATTCATCACACGATCATTCTCTATGTATCCGATCGTACTGCGGGAGCTATTCATTACTCTTCCATTTTCAAAATAGCCTATGGTACTTCGGGAACTATTCATAACCCGTCCGTTTTCGATATAACCAATTGTACTTCGTGAGCTATTCATCACACGATCTTTTTCTATATAACCAATGGTGCTTCTGCTTCCATTCATTACACGTTGTGCCTGAACAGTTGTTACAGACAGTCCTATTAGCATACTAATTGCTATACAAGTTGTAAGAAATTTCATCTGGTCGATTTTTTCACTAAAATAGTGATAATTATGAAAGAACCCTCACATACACCTGTTTTACTTGCATTTACATGCTTCACATTCTTCTTGTGTAGCAAATCCTTTCTGCGAACAACCACTGTAACCTATCAACTGACATGCGTTTGCATCTTCATCAAAAAACCATCTGTTAAACGCCGCCTGACAGGCTTCATTTGTAGGAGGTGTTTCAGAACATTGTGCAATTTTCGAATCGCAATCATCCTTTTTACAGGAACCCGACAACACTGCCACAGAGAATACTGTAAACAGAAAAAAATACTTCATTGTTTTCATAACTTTCAGATTTAACTCAAAAAAGTTATGACTATTTTTTGATTCTCACAAGGTCAGCGAGTAAAAACCCATTCCTCACCTGAGCTCAGAGATTCGTGAAAACGGTATCCGTCTACATCGTAATTTTTCAGTTCTTCGACATCAGAAATACCTTTCTCCACAATATACCTTGCCATTGCTCCACGAGCATGTTTGGCATACATCATAATTACTTTAAACGTATCTCCTTTCAGATCTTTAAAAACCGGTGTAATAATCTTTCTGTCTATTACTTTAGTATCTATCGCTTTAAAGTACTCGCCTGAAGCCAGGTTTACAATCACTTCATCTTTATCGGTCTCTTGTTTCAATTGCTCCGTCACTTTCTTTTTCCAGAATGCATACAGGTTCTTGGTTTTGGGCGTCACTTCCCACTTTGTTCCCATTTCCAAACGATACGGGTAGAGTAAATCCAACGGTTTTAACAAACCGTACAAGCCGGATAGAATACGTATTTGACTCTGCCCCCGTAAAATATCTTCTTTTTTCCAGGAGGTCATGTCCATCCCCTTGTATACTTCTCCGGTGAAAACAAAACCACATTGTCGCGTGTCCTCATCCGGGCTCTCCGGCTTTTTCCAATTCTGGTATCTTTCGTAATTCAACGTCGAAAGCGCCTCACTAAGGTGCATTAACTTCCCCAGTTTTGCAGCACTCATTTTTTTCAGTTTTCCCGCCAGATAATCCGCTTCTTCTACAAAAACAGGAACTGTAAACTCGGTTACAGGAATGCTCTGATCCAGATCAATTGATTTTGCGGGAGATATTAGAATTTTCATTTTCGTTGGATTTCAAAATGTCTCTAAAAGTAGTTGTTAGAGCTCAGATTTCAAAACTAATGCGGGTTTGAAAATCTGGGGTCCTTAATAAAGTTTTCATCTGACAGACAAAGAAGAAATGCTTTTAAAAGCTGTTTTTCCTGATCATCTAACTGCACCCCTCCCATGTGAGCAAATTCTATCATCGGGTCGATTGTCTCACTCTGGATGATCCCCGAACTATAATGATCGATTACTTCGTCCAATGTTGAAAATCGTCCGTCGTGCATGTATGGGGCTGAGTACGCAATATTTCTAAGCGTAGGAACTTTGAACTTCCCGTTATCCGTACCGTTTCCTGTCACTTCCATTCGTCCCGGATCGGTAAAACTGGCATCCAGACCATTATTGGAGTATTTCTGCACCTGCATTAATGGTCCGTTATGACAATGCAGACAGTCAGCACCATTCAAACTCAGAAAGAGATCGTAACCAGCCCATTCTTCGATCGTAACCGAAGAATAAATTTGTTGCTCCTTTGCTGTCAACTGAAGTCCATTCTGGTATTTATACATCACATCAAATTTGGACTCTGCGGATATCATTGTACGGAGAAATTGTGCCAGAGCTTTGGTCACCTTTACTGAGTCAATTCCATATTCTCCGAAAGCCTTCGCGAACATTTCAGGATAGCGATCATCTGTCCGCAATTTTTCAACGGCATCACTCCATGACTGATTCATTTCAATCGGATTCGGAACCGGCTCCAATAATTGTGCTTCCAGTGTAGCTGCTCTGCCATCCCAAAAGAAGAACTGTTGCCACCCCAGATTAATCAAAGCCATCGAATTTCGTGTTCCAACAGCCCCGGTAATTCCTGTACTGAATTGAGCCGGATCAGAGAAAGCAGCCTCTGCATGGTGACAACTGGCACATGACATTGAATTATCTCCACTAAGTTTCTTCTCATAGAACAAATACCTCCCCAGTTCTACACCCTCCACTGTCATGGGATTATCTGAGGGGATAGGCATATTTGGGAAATGAGAGGGTATACTCAGATTATAAGGCGTGGGTTCAAAATCCGAAATCTTATCCTTTCTACAACTTGCTATCAAAAGTAAGCCTGCAAGAATAAACAAGCTTCTTTTACTCTCCGACTTGAATTGCATTGGAAAAATTTATCATTGCTTTATTTGTCAACTCTTCTGTCTCAGGCATGGAATGTGTCACAAACTCTGTTTTGAGATCAATTGTACCTCCCGGTCCCGTAAAAAACTGATCAACATGTACTTTTATCTTCATCCGGTACAGTTTTTCATTTATCTTTTCCCACTGTATATTATTCCATTCAAACTGTTTGAGATGCGCATCCATTCCCAAATGGAAAGAATAGTTAAACGGGAAATTGGCCGAACCGGGTATCGTATCATGACTGCCCTCTACTTTCACAAAAATATATCCCGGATTCCAGCTCCAGTGCATATCATTGATATTGGTAAGATAAAGAGGGTCTGTTTCTTCGAAAGAAACCGGGTCAAGGTGATTCCACTCCTGAATCACTCCCAGATTTCCCTGTATACTTTCAAAATTCCCAGGATCACCCGGCGCTTTGAACAAGGTAAGTCCCTCCGATGCCCAATCCATTTTCGCGGAATTAACCAACCGCTTTTCCCCATTCATTAAGCGGGTAACAACAAATTTTAATTCCCGGATTTTTATCGGATACCCCTGAACTGTTTCTACTACCTGATCCAATTCCAAAGGTTCTCCTCCATAATAAGGCTCCACCACAGCTTCAAGCATGATCGGATCCTCTCCGGGTTCGGGAATTACTACCGGACTATCCTCTTTGCAGGATGTCACAGCCATACCTATTACTAAAAACAGAAATTTTATTGATTTTTTCATTTTTCTTCTTTTACATAGCAGAGCATATAACTTCTCTCCTTAAATATACGATTTTTTTAACGTTTTAGTTGGTCATTTCTTCGTTCTTCTCCCTCTTTTTGAATGCATAGACCAATCCAATCTGAGCTACATAATGTTGTCGTGCCTCCGGACCGTTTGTCTTTTGCAGCATGGTATTCCTCAGGAACATATTTACCTGAAACTGCTTATAATTAACCGAAAGCCCCCATTGCATAGAAAGAATAGACACACCTGAAAACTCGTCCAGTAGTCCTCTCATCTCACTTTTTCTTCCCCACTCAAAAAACACGCCTGCACGCGGCATAAATTTGACATCTCCTGCACTAATCAGACCAAATAAGGCAGCATCTGCAGTAGCCATATCTCCGAACTTATAGTCCAGCGCATTCCGTGTATTGTGTCGATACATTCCCTGCAAACTTAACCCGATAAACTTATAGCGCACCATATACGACAAGCCTCCCCAAAAGTCGAAGGAGCCACTCCCCATTTGATACACCGGGTCTATAAGGATATTGGCATTACTATCCAGCCAATTCCCTGACGGGACATCCATTCCTCCAAATAAATCAAGACGATTATTCCATCCGTTTGGTGACAATTTGGAAAGGGGTCTTGCTGAAACCTGTAACTGAATATCTCCCATTCCCCAATAATCAAAACGTCTGTTACCGTTGACTCCCTGATAAATGTTTCGGATCGGAATGGCTACTTCTCCGAAGATCCTATCGGTGAAACTATATCTTCCCCGAAGTTCGTAGGTATCGAAAATCTCTTTCACCTCACTACCAACGAGGTTCAGATGTCCTGAATGTTTGGTATGAACGATGGGGTAACCATTACGAAACAATGTTGTATAATTAAACCCGATACTGCTTTTTCTATCGTTTGGAATGATTTCATAAAATCCACTACAGATATCACAGGCGAGTATCGTTGTCTGCCACAGAATTGCGGCAAGAACAAAAATCTTTTGCATAATTCTTTTAAAAATAAACTAGTAAAACAACCGGAAAGTGATTCTAAAATCACGTAAAGAAAATTATGCGTATACCGGAGGATGGTCTACTGAACGGGGCACACCCTCGACAAGATTTGTATTCAGGCTAAAAAAGTCAGAAATACCAACACTGGCATATACTTGTTCCTCGCATATTTCAATAAAAAAAGTCAGCGAGTATTTTCTAACTTCTTCCTGCTCTGTCTGCAATGGTGAATCATCAACAGGATCTTTGTGCGTTATTTTCTTTACGGCACAGGAACCATTACACTTCAATTCGGGTTTATCCTTATTCTCACAAAATTCCTCGGTAAAATCCTGATTGTTGAAAACATATTGATTAATCACCCATGTCTCAGCAAAGAAACCTGACAGTAAAACGCCCAAAAACAACACCAATATGTATGCTTGCTTTCGCACCATGCAAAATTACTCGAAAATCAGATACAAATTGCATATTTTACGTAAAACTAGGCTGTCAAAGTCAAAAAAGTTCTCTGTAATTGATGTTTACAAATAAATTGATGAACTTTGTGGACAGATAGATAAAACTGTTCCGATGCAAAAGAAAGTTGCCCTTGTTATTCTTGATGGTTGGGGATTAGGAGACCACACAAAATCCGATGCTATTTTTAACGCCAATACTCCTGTTTTTGATCGCATCATGCGTGATTATCCCAACGCAACACTCATCACAAGCGGAGAACAGGTTGGGTTACCGGAAGGACAAATGGGGAATTCAGAAGTAGGTCACCTTAACATCGGAGCCGGAAGGGTAGTTTATCAGGAACTTACCCGTATTAACAAGGCCATTCGCGACGGTGATTTTTTCACGAATCAAACGCTTCTTCACGCTTTTGAAAAAGCCAGGAATGAAAATCGTTCCGTTCATTTTATCGGATTAGTATCCAAAGGCGGAGTACACTCTTCGCAAGAACATTTGTACGCGCTTTGTGATCTGGCACAAAAAGAAGGTGTTACCAATGCTTATATTCATGCCTTTACCGATGGGCGTGACTGTGACCCGAAAAGCGGAAAGGGATTTGTTCGTGAGCTGGAGGAGTATATCGCTGACAAACCTGTAAAAATTGCCAGTGTTATTGGTCGGTATTATGCAATGGATCGGGACAACCGATGGGAACGTGTTGCAAAGGCCTATCACCTGATGGTGAATGGAGAGGGAACTGCTTACCCTTCAGCTAAAGCAGTTTTTGACACATCGTATGAAGCAGGAGTTACGGATGAGTTTATTGAACCTTCGTTCATTACAGATGAACAAGGCAGAGCTTTGGCTACTATTCAGGAAGGGGATATTGTCATCTGCTTCAATTTCCGGACTGATCGTCCCCGTGAAATTTCTATCGCTCTGACACAAAAAGATTTTCATGAGTACAATATGCACAAATTGAATCTGCATTATGTAACCATGACCAATTATGATAAGAGTTTTACAAATGTCCACATTGTATTTGAGAATGATAATTTAAAGAATACACTGGGTGAAGTACTCTCACAATCCGGGTTATCCCAGGTGCGTATCGCTGAGACGGAGAAATACCCGCATGTTACATTCTTTTTTAGCGGTGGCCGGGAAAATACATTTTCAGGAGAAAAACGCATTCTGGTAAACTCTCCGAAAGTTGCCACTTATGATTTGCAGCCGGAAATGAGTGCTCCTGAAGTCACCCAGAATATTGTATCTGAAATCCGGGACCATCAACCGGACTTTATTTGTCTGAATTTCGCGAACCCGGATATGGTTGGTCATACCGGTGTGTATGATGCTATTATTAAAGCGGTGGAAACAGTAGACTCCTGTCTGGGAACAGTAATCGACACGGCGCTGGCTTACGATTACGACCTCATTGTTATTGCGGATCATGGAAATGCGGATTATGCTATCAACACTGACGGAAGTCCCAATACGGCGCACTCTTTAAATCCGGTACCCGTAATCTGGGTAGGTTCTTCCAAAGAGACTCTACACGACGGAGTTTTAGCAGATGTGAGTCCAACCATTCTTCAATTAATGGGAATCCAGCAACCGGAAGAAATGACAGGAAAACCTCTGATAAAATAATTCTCTGTATTTCTTTATCCTTTTTTCCTGATGAATACAGTCAGAAGGAACGATTTTTCTATCATTTTCCACAAAGATTATGTATCACCTGTGAAGAGAAAAAAGCCCTGTTTCAATCATTGGTTAAAATTTTCTTCTGTTCTTTTCTATTGACATTTTTTTGTAAATTCGAAGTCACTACTACTAATAGTATTCTATGCTACGAAACATTAAAAAGCCAAAGAATTATTTCATCCTGTTGATCTGTATTGTTATTTCACTTCTTTTTTATGGCAATTCTATCCAAAATGGTTATTCCCTTGATGACGAACTTGTAACCTCAACCGATACGAAGAAAAATGAGAAAATCGAACAGGGATTCAAAGGATTTGCAAACATCTTCTCTTCCCGTTATGCAGAGGATGGAAAACAGCAGTATGCCTATCGTCCGGTAACTGTTTATTCGTTTGCTATCGAATATGATTTGTTTGGAAACATTGAGAATCGGGCAGCTATTAGTCACCTCATCAGTATTTTACTTTATGCACTCAGCGGGTATTTACTCTTTGTTTTTTTACAACTCTCAATTGGTGAACAGGCATGGCGATTCAATGCTTTAGTTGTCTTACTATTTTTGATTCATCCCATTCATTCTGAAGTTGTGAACAACATTAAATCAAGAGATGAATTACTCGCTTTTCTTTTCGGAGTAAGCCTTTTGATCAACTCATTCAAATTTTATGATACCCGAAAGAAGCGCTACTTGCTTTTTTCACTCCTATTTATTTTTCTGGCAATTTTCAGTAAAGAAACCGGGACTATCTTTTTAGCTCTCGTTCCGGTCAGCCTTTATTTTTTCAGAGATATTAAACTCAAGCATGTACTGCTCTTTACACTTGCTCTCGCTATTACTTACATTTCCTACAAAAAAGGATCTAAACTCATCCTGAATCAGGAATCTATTCGCTATTTCAGTTGGTTTGAAAATCCATTGTATGAACTCGGATTTGCCTCCCGTATCCCCATGTTTTTCTATTCTATCTGCCGGTATCTGATTCTTCTGATTCTTCCGTATCCATTGAAATACTATTATGGATACAATGAAATTCCGCTGGTCGGTTATTCGGATCCCGTTTTCTATGTATCGCTACTTATTATACTTGTACTTCTTTACTTTACATTTTCAGGTATTCGATCGAAGAAAAAAAGCAGCTATTTTCTTTTATTCTTTTTCTTAGGAATTGGCGGGGCAGGTAATTTACTTCTTCCTCTGCCCGGAATTATTGCCGAACGATTTGCCTTTGTAGGTTCTGTCGGATTTTGTGCCCTATTGGTGTACCTTCTTTTCTATTTTTCTAAAACGTCTCTTATCAGCCAGCTTCCGGTAAAATTGTCGCGGACACTGGGAGTGGGATTATCCATTCTTTTTATCACATCACTGGTTTATTCCTTTCAAAGAAATAAAGACTGGGAATCTACTTTCACACTCTACCACAATGATATATCCAAACTGGATAAGTCGATGAAAGCAAACTCATTATTGGCTACTGAATATGCCGGAATTGCCAATCAGATCAAAAGATCCGGTAATATAGACCAGATCAATCGGTTGATTGACAATGTTGACTCCGCCTTATTGTATTATACGAAGGCTTTAGCAATCTATGATCAATATGCCAATACTTATAACAATATTGGTTTTTTACTCTACAATCAGAAAAGTGATATTACGGGAAGTATTCCTTACTGGCAAAAGGCACTACAACTTGAACCGGATTATCAGGAGGCCCGGTATAATATTGCCAACTCGTATGGGAAAATCAAGAAAAATATCGATCAGGTCATTCTGGCTCTTGCTATTTCCGACTCCATCGATCAAAAAACATTACCTGCTTATAAAGAGCAATTCCAAAAGAACCATTCTACAGAACACATTTCAGAATCTCTTGTTGCCTGGGAAGTTTTAAATCATCTGGAACAGATGGCTAATTCAATTTGGTCACAGCGTCCTGATCCCGGAATTATTACCTCTTATGGAAAATACGCTAACGCTTATATAACATGGACTTCTCCTTATCTGGAATCCACCAATGCGCATGAAGTCATTCTGTCAACCTGCTCAGCACCGGATAACCTCACATACGCTAGGTTAAGGGATTTATTTGACAAACTTCGCAGAGCTCTGTCTAACAAAATCTTGAATTCGATAGCTGATGATACGAACCCCCATTCAGCAGAAACACTTCTGATTGCAGGAAGTTCTGTATATAGAGATTCTTTTTACAACGCATTTGAAGAATTGTACCGCATTGACTCACAATTTAGTCATATGTACAATGCCGTTGCCCAGTTTGCCTCTGCAAATGATGACCCTCAACCCCTTATTATCTGGGGAAGACGATTTGCGGAGAACTTTCCTGATCAGGCAGGAGGAGGATATCGGCAAGCAGGTGCAGCATTCCGCAGAATAGAACAGAAGGATAGCGCAGCGTTTTATTTCAATCTGGCTCTGAATGCCTACGAAAAAGAGCTGCAGTTACTTCGTTCGAAAGATCAGGCGACTAACCGGGAAAGAATTAATCAATTAGTGAATAGTATTTCGCTAACGCAAACATCACTTAAACAACTGGAAGAATGAGCCAACAACTCCCTTCTTCCGGAATAGTTAATATCCCCGTACATTATCTGATAGCTATGCCAAGAACGGGGAGTACGCTATTGTCCATCATGCTTAACAAGCACCCGCAAATTCTGTCTACGATCGAAGAACCTTTTTATTTTAACCTGTACCCTAAATACAAAAAGATAAAAGACTGGAATACTAAAGTAATCAATCACTTTTGCACGGATTTCTTTCTCTTTTCCAATCATAAACTGGAAATGCAATCCGTACATTTTGACACATTAAAAGGCCTACTAACGACTCACTCTGTGGGTTTAAATTTTGAAAAAGCTATCCGGCTTGCTTATATGGCTTTTTTCCCGAATAAAGATAAATCAGCTATTTCCTGTATTCTGGATAAAGAACTGCAATACTACCAGTTTATACGTAAAGTGGCTCAACGCTACCCTCAGACAAAATTTATTGTCTTGTTTCGTGAACCTGTCGACAATATATACAGATGGCAATTTATGCGAAAAAAAAGAAAGCGCAGACACAAGCTCAGGCACCTGACAAAGCTCTGGTCATATAGAAAAAGGAGTATCTTACAGCAATTATCTCAATTGCCCACATCACAGGTTTTATTAATTACCTATGAAGATCTCATAAACAACACTGATGAGGTAATCTCAACTATTTGTTCTTTTCTAAACGTCCCGTATTCTCCTGAAATATTACAAGACACATATTCTTCTGACTATTACGCAACATCAGAGTTTAAAGAAATTACTCGTTTTCATGAAATGTCATTCAAGAAGCCGGATAAAAATAAAATAGGTGAAGGATACGGGAAGTTCTCAGATAAAGAAGTTCAGTACATTATCCAAAAAACAGAATTCTTATCCAAAGGTACTTCAAAACGAGTATTTTCTCCCATATTCTCTGAAAAGCTTATTGTAAAAGCATGGTACATGTTACCTTTTTCATTCCAACGCGGAATAAAAATTATAAAAGCCAGGGTTATTTCCAAAAAAACTGCTGAATCATGAACACCTTAATCGAACTCCCAGAGGAGACATATAAACTCGGTGATCTGATTAAATCCGGAAGTACCGCCGAAATTTTTGAGTTTTCCACCAGCACTTTCTCAGGTGTCATCAAGCTCTTTTTTCCTTTTATTCCTGAAGAATGGGCACGGACAGAATATCAAAGTACGTTGATCGCGGGGAGTAAACTTTCTTTTTCAGTTCAAACCTATGGGATTGTCAAAGTGAAAAGCAGGATCGGCTTATTGTTGAACCTGAGTAAAGGGGTTTCTCTTTCCGAATATGTTTTAAAGCATCCTTCCAGGTGGTTGAGCATACCCAAAAAAATGGCTGAGATCCATACCCGGGTTCATCTGGTAAACACAGTTAATGAACTTCCTGAACTGGAACATCGCTTCTTTTATTCAATGGCTCAGTTAGATTTTCTATCCAACGAAGAGAAAGAAAAACTACAACAATATTTCCATTCTCTTCCAAAAGGAACTTCATTATGTCATGGAGACTTTCACTTTGGGAATGTATTACTGTTATCATCCGCAGCGAAAACAGTAACTCTTCTTGATTGGGGAGATACACATAAAGGTAATCCTATGTACGATGTATGTAGAACGTATCTTTTACTCAAGTCCCCCTCTGACAAACCGATATGGATATACCGATTTTTTGCTACTTTTATAAAACGCCATATTGCTACAAATTATCTGAATGCTTATCAAAAGATTACTGGTTGTAACCTAAAAGATATTGAAAAATGGGAAATTATTGTTGCTGTTATCCGGCTAAGTGAAATTGATGATACACGAAAAAGAGACTGGTGGAAGAATATTGTATCTCAACGTATCACTATCATACAGGGTGTGAGTCATTCTTCCCTTTCTTCATCTTAAACAAGTGTGATTATGAAACCCTCAATATGGTATTCTGCATACGATAACAACGATTACAAGGGTCAGGAGAGTAGTTTTTACGATCCAAAGCAATTTAAGTGGGCAAAAGAAATTCTTGCTCACAAAGAAGTTATTGAAAAAGAACTCTCCGAATACTTACAAACAGAAGAGAAGTTTGATCCTTATTTTAATCAGTCTCTTACTTCTGAAAAAGACAAATGGAAAACAATCGGTCTTAAATTCTGGTCAATTAACAATTTTACTAATCAGAAAAAATTTCCAAAGACAACAGAAATTATTAACGGGATTCCTGAATTGTACTCCGCTTCTTTCAATAAGTTGGAAGCCGGAGCCAGTATCCGTTCACATTGCGGAGACACAAATGCCATATTCCGTTGCCATTTGGGAATACATATTCCTGCGGATTTACCGAAATGTGGTTTTAAGGTGGGGAATGAACAGCAGGGTTGGAAAAAAGGAGAACTTCTTGTTTTTTGTGATGCCAAACGACACGAAGCCTGGAATTTAAGTGAAAAGGATCGCTATATTTTTCTGTTTGACATTATGAGAGATGAATTCGGTCAGCAAAAGAAAAGTGTTATATCCACCGTTCTCTCATTCCTTTTCCTTCAAAAAGTAGCTTTGTTCTTTGTCTTTCTATTTCGAATACAAGATCCTCAAAAGATTGAAAGAATTCCCCGCAAGTGGATCAGGCCACTTATTTTTATACTCCGCCCGTTTGCACGGGCTGCTGCCTGGTACGCCAATAGAAGAAGAATTTATTAATAATTAATCTGATCTGAAAAATGCTATACTCCATTGAACACAGTTGGTTACCCATTTTAAAATCAAGCTATTCAGTAATCCGTGAAGAACTTTTTCATTTTCTACGGGAGTGTTCTGTATCATCGCTTCACAACAACTACAAAGCGTATACGAATAAAGATGGGTGGAGAACTATTCCATTAGTCTTTTTTACAATAGAAAATCCTGAATTTATCACTCACTTTCCCAAAACGCATGAGATCATACAGGTTATTCCAGAATTAATTAGTGCCGAGTTTTCGATCCTACTGCCCGGGACAGAGATTCGTCCCCATATTGGTTATTCCAAACAGGTTATGAGAACACATCTAGGCCTAAAAGTTCCTGATGGCGATATTGGTTTCAAAACAGAATCGGAAAGTGTTCTTTGGAAAGAGGGCAATACCTTCTCTTTCAATGATGGAGAATTACATGAGGCCTGGAACAGAACAGACGAAGATCGTTGGGTACTTATGATTGATACTCCTGTTCCCGATTCAGTCTACGGAGCAAAAGAAATTGCCCGTTACAAATTTGAGAACCTTACTGATGAAGTACTCCTACAGATAGCACCTAAAGAAGAATGGTTAAGACGTTTAGGATGATAATTTTTCATTAATAACATCTAAATTCAGAGGTCCGGGCACTCCCCAAATCTTCGGTTTACCCTTGTCCCCACTCAACTTCTCTGCAAGTTTTATCCATTTTTGTGATTTTTTCTTATAATCTTCTCTTGTCAGCACATAATACTGAAAGTCTCTACTCTGCTGTCCAGGCACAAGTACATAACCCAGAGAACGATTGAAGACAATTGCTTTCTTGTTCTCTTTATGCACTTTTATAAATGACTTATTAAAAATATCGAGTTCGGTGAAGACAACATTTAAAAAACACAAACTGGCAAAAACGGGAGTATATTCTCCTGCATTATGTTTCCAGACAAAAATTCCTCCTTCGCCATAACCTTCTTCCAGGTTTATATTTTTACAATTCAAAACTCCTATCGGTTCATCACCAACCATAATCAGGAAATAATAGTTGAAAGGAGTATTAATGGATTGAAACCATTCTTGTTGCATTTCTTTCGAAATTCTCTTTTTATACTCCATTACCTTTCGGATAGTCGGGTCATTTCTCCAGCGACGAATAAGTTCAATATCGTTGAACTCTACTCTCTTCAATCGTATACCGTACTGTTCAATAATCATATTTCCTCCGCTATATGATATGATGGCTTTCCATACTGGGATAAAAGAATCTTTGAGACATACTGAGCTATGATTCCTAAGCTAAATAAGATGATACCCGTCGAAAAAAGAATACTGACGATCAATGAGGTATACCCCAGTACTTTTATCGAAAAGAACATCTTTTGGATGATGATATAAAAACCGATAAAAAAGTTGGTTAACATCAAAATAAAGCCCAGTCTTGTTATTAATTTCA
Source organism: Wandonia sp. (assembly GCF_984588085.1). Taxonomy (NCBI): domain Bacteria; kingdom Pseudomonadati; phylum Bacteroidota; class Flavobacteriia; order Flavobacteriales; family Crocinitomicaceae; genus Wandonia; species Wandonia sp. The sequence goes on along the minus strand of NZ_CFIGVI010000001.1, from coordinate 177,367 downwards.
AGGGAAATGTTGACGAAATTAATATCAGGTTTGAAGTAAGCGCCATCAGTTTGAATGAATTATAATTCGAACGCGAACGTTTTGACAATTCGTGACGTACCTGTACCACCTCCACTTTATCTGTATACCACAAGCAAAGTTCATCAATAAAGATAAATGGGCTGGAATGTTTGACGATTTCTTTTACCAAAGATGAAGACAACAACCTAAAACTTGACCCCACACCACTTTTATTAACCCACCTAGCTAACTTTTTATAACAAAATGACTGAAATTTTCTCCAGGCCGAAATTTTCTTTGACTGAGGAACACCATATACCACTTCCGAATTTCCGGATAAATACCTCTCCAAAAGAACAGGGATATCTTCCGGTAAAAACTCAAGATCGTCATCAATCGTTATAACCACATCTCCTTTCGCTTTTGACATCCCGCAAATCAGAGCATGATGCTGGCCAAAATTGCGGGACAAACGGATTCGTTTTATTGGAAATACACTTTGCTCTCCGATACTTTTTAAAACTTCCCAGGAATTATCACCACTACCATCATCCACCGCTATAATTTCTGTTTGTAGATCAAGTTGCCGTGAAACAACCGTAAGTCTTTCCAGTAACTCTACTATACAGTTTTCTGAGTTAAAAACAGGTATTATAATCGATATAGATCGTACTTGTCTCATGTTTGCTGACTTGAACTTAGTGTTAACCCTCCATCCATAACAAGGTTTTGCCCGGTTATCCATTGCGAATCAGATGAAAGAAAAAACAGTATTGCATTGGCAACATCCTCTGGAGTTCCCAGTCCAAACGGATACTGCTTTTCGTAGGTTTCCAGCTTATCGGGATCGGTAGCTTTTACCGTTTCTTCAAAAATTGCTGTTTTCACTAACGCTGGAGAAACAACATTTGACCGGATTTTCTTAGGTGCTAATTCTAAGGCAAGGTTTCGGCTATAACTTTCCAAAGCAGCTTTAGAGGAAACATATATAGCACCTCCAAAATACGGGTGTTTTGTCGATATAGAGGACAAAAATACCAATGAGCTTTCGTTTCTGATTTTCCCTTTACTTAGCAACAACCCTGTTAGTTCAATTGGCGCAAACGTATTCAGATTCCAAACCTTGTCCAAGTGCTTTCTTTTTATAAACTTAACAGGAAGCGGAAAAACCATCCCTGCCGAATGAACAACACCGTCCACTTTATCTATACTTTCTGAAAGGCGTTTTAACTGTTCTCCATCTGTTATATCGCATACATAATACGCTTGTTTTTCAGTAGAAATTTCGTCCAGTAGTTTTATCAATTCTATCAACAGATTTTCTCTTCTTGCAACTGCAATGATAGTGGCACCTTCTTCTACAGCCTTTATACATGTTGCCCTTCCAATACCACTCGAAGCACCTGTAACCAGTATTCTCTTATTTCTTAATCTCATTCATCAAACTCTATTACCGGGATCACCTTCAAATTCTCTGTTTGAACAATTGCACTTCCCCAGGAATATCCTACTCCAAAACCACTTAGCAATAATTTCTTCTTTCCTGATAACTCATCATTTGTAAAACAATGGGCAATCGTCAACGGTATAGAGGCAGAACTCGTATTACCATATACATCAATTGAGTAGGGTACTTTTTCTTCCGGGAATTTCATCTTTTTGCGAACGGTTTCGTTCATCAATTTGTTCGCCTGATGCATAATCAGGTAATCAATATCATCCTGTTCCACCCCAGCTGCGTGCAATACCGCTGCAACATTAGGTTTTACCTCTCTCAACGCAAAATTGAAAACTTCTACACCATCCAGGTGTAAATCCCGATCTGCTCTTATGATACCATTTCCAAAATCTTTCTTCTCAAACGTAGTACTACAAACCGGATTTCGTGTCCCTCCTCCGGGAATTATTATAGAGGCATGCCCGCTTCCATCTGTCTGTAAATTAAATATCGATTCTGCCTCCCCCTTACGTAAAAGAGTAGCTGTACCCGCATCACCAAACAACGGGTAAACACTCTTGTCTTCGTAGCTAAGCGAAGGGGAGGAAACATCACCGCACAAAAGAAGTCCTTTCGTTATATTTGAAGCTGCCATCAATGATGAAATAACGCTTAATCCATAGACATAGCCCGAACAACCCAAATTAATATCAAAAGCAAGCACATTTTTTCCAAGTTGTAACCGCTCCTGAAGAAGGATTGCACTTGCCGGAAGAATATAATCCGGTGACTGCGTAACAAAGATAATGACTCCTATTTCTTCCGGTTTTGTTATTCCTGAATCAAAAAAAGCACGGGCAGCCCGCTCACATAAATCCGATGCACAAACATTGCTATCTGCAAATCTCCGTTCCTTTACACCTGTTCCAGACTGGAAGAATTTCAGTTCAGATTTAGTAAACAGCGGATAGTCTTCCGTTTTGACAATTCTTCTCGGAACACAGGCCGAAATGGCTTCAATCTGTACACCAGAAGTCTTCACAACACTCATAACCTTTCAGTTACAAGATTAAACAATTCCTCTATCGTGTTCACCGATCGTAAATCTTCTCCATTCAACAAGACATCAAACTCACTATCTATCAAAGCGATTAAGATAAGGGCATGCATAGAACTGAATTCAGGAATTTCCCTATAATTCATTGAAGGTATTAATGTTCCTTCTTCTATATCTTCGAACTCTTTTTCAAGTAGTCTTGTAAATTCAACAACTGTCATAACCTCATAATTTAATAACGGTTCCTCCCCATGTGTATCCGATACCATAACCCAAAAGCATGATTTTCATCCCTTTTTTTGCCTTTCCCTGAACAATAGCCTCTTTCAGAGCAATAGGAATGGAACTTGAAACGGTATTACCAACTTCCTCTAAATAAACGAAAAACTTATCTTCAGGAATTTTACATTTCCTCCGTAATACATGTAGGATAAAACCACTTGCCTGGTGAAAAATGAACAAATCTATATCATCAAAACTCAGGTTATTCTTTTCTAATGTTTCAGCAAGCAGTTTTGGTACTCTACGTATTGCGAACGTAACTATTTCTGCTCCATCCATGTACATTCTACCATTCAGCATATTCCCCGGTTCATCTTTGTATTGAGTAATCCAGTTTTGGTCAACCGGATTCCGGGTAGCACTTCTGTCTACAAACAAAGACTTTGCTCCTTTACCATCAGTACCAAAGACAAAATCCCCAATTTTATCGATCCCCTCCTTTGATATATAGGTTGCGGATGCACCGTCACTAAATATCATTCTTAGATACAAGTCCTCCGAATGTGTTGCGTGGGAAGAAGTCTCAGCCAGTAAAAAAAGAGCATTTTTTACCAAACCCGCTGTGATCATTGCTTTAATAAGGCTAAGTCCATATATATATCCTGAACAGCCCATTGGTACATCAATACTAAGACAATCTTCCCTTAGCCCAAGCTGTTCATGCACAAAAACAGAAGTAGATGGGGCTTTAAAATCCGGAGATAATGTACACATTATCAGTAAATCGATTTCCTCAACAACAAGTGACTCATTTTCCAAAAAGAGCTTTTTTGCTGCTTTACAAGCTAAGTCAGATCCAATTTCATCAGGATTGGTAAGGTATCTTTTTCTAACTCCCGACTGCTTAAATATTTGTTCAGGTGTCACATCAGGGAACTGATCTGCCAATTCTTCATTCGTCACCACATTATCCGGCAAATAGTATGTCAGCAGGAATCCTGAATTCATTAATAGCTTTGTAGTTATAAGTTAATCTTCTAGCTAAGTTAATCAATTTATAGAATAAATTGCTGTTTTGCAGAAAGCAAAAAGCCTGTGAAAAATTTCACAGGCTCTCTCATCTGTTAAGATGTTGTTCTTTCTATTCTTCACCGGTAGTTATCGGTTCATCATTCTCTACTACCTCTGAGCCATTTAATGCTGTTTTGATTTTCAATTCCAGTTCATCCATGAGTTCAGGGTTATCTGCGATCAATGTTTTTACCGCATCTCGTCCCTGCCCCAGACGTGTTTCTCCATAAGAGAACCAGGAACCTGCTTTTTTCAGGATATTTAACTCCACACCCAAATCTATAATTTCACCCACTTTTGAGATTCCGCCTCCGTACATAATATCAAATTCAGCTTTCTTAAACGGTGGTGCAACCTTGTTCTTAACTACTTTTACTTTAACCCGGTTACCAATCACTTCTTCTCCGTCTTTAATTTGATTGGCACGGCGGATATCTAAACGAATCGAAGAGTAAAATTTCAGGGCATTTCCTCCGGTCGTCGTTTCCGGATTTCCGAACATCACTCCAATCTTATCCCGTAACTGGTTGATGAAAATACAACAACAGTTGGCCTTATTAATTGATCCGGTAAGTTTTCGTAGAGCCTTAGACATCAAACGCGCCTGAAGCCCCATTTGAGAATCCCCCATTTCTCCTTCAATCTCAGCTTTTGGTGTAAGTGCAGCAACAGAATCCACCACCAAAAGATCAATAGCTCCGGAACGAATAAGGTTGTCAGCAATCTCTAAAGCCTGCTCTCCATTATCCGGTTGAGAAATTAAAAGATTCGCTACATCAACACCCAATTTTTCAGCATAAAACTGATCAAAAGCGTGTTCTGCATCGACAATGGCAGCAATTCCTCCCTGCTTCTGGACTTCTGCGATTGCATGTATCGCCAGGGTAGTCTTACCGGATGATTCAGGACCATATATCTCAACTACACGTCCTTTCGGAAAACCTCCCACCCCCAAAGCAAGATCCAGTGTTACCGAACCGGTCGGAATAACATCCAGCTTTTCAATCGGAGCATCACCAAGCTTCATTACAGCTCCTTTTCCAAAGGTTTTCTCCATCTTATCCATCGTCAGCTGAAGTGCTTTCAATTTCTCTTTATTGATCTCTTTCGAATTTGCCATGTTTTCTATTTTTCTACAAATTTAGGTCTGCCGGTACGTAAAATATTTACGTTCTTCATAAAACATCAAGAATCTGTGCAGCGTGTTCTTTTGTTTTTACTTTTTCTATAATTGCTTTAATTATACCTTTTTCGTCAATGATAAACGTTGTACGGTGAATTCCTTCGTATTCTTTTCCCATAAACTTTTTAGGTCCCCAAACACCATACGCTTTGATCATAGTCAAATCCGTATCTGCCAGAAGGGGAAAAGGCAGATCATACTTTTCGGCAAATTTTGCGTGCCGCTTTTCATCATCTGCACTCACCCCGATTACCTGTATATTCTTATTCATCAGAACGGTTTCGTGATCCCGCAAGTCACAAGCCTGTGCCGTGCATCCGGGAGTCATATCTTTCGGATAAAAATAAATTGCCAAAATTTTACCTGAATAATCTGCCAGCGTGTGAGCTTTACCATTCTGATCTGTTACCGAAAAATCCGGCGCTTTGTCTCCAACCTTTAATGTCGTCATGTCGCTATATTTTTTGTCGTTTTATTGACGATATTTTCGTCAAAAATAAAAATTATTTAGTTCTCACCAAATAAATTTATGAGTTCTTTTGTTAATTTCGAAGAAATCTTCAGAAAATGCTCCCGTTTGTAAGAAACATAGCTCAATTCATCCACGATCAATATCCTGAGAAATCACAGGTAACCGTTGTTTTGCCTTCTCAGCGTGCGGGTAAGTATATTCAGGAAGAGCTTTTTTCCATTGTGCAAAAGCCTTTCTTTTCTCCGAGATTCATTACGATTAACACCTGGATACAACAACTGGTTTCCGAAACAGTTCTCTCTCAGACCGAATTATTATTTCAATTGTATGAAGTGCACCTTTCCCTCGCTGATCAGAAAGAATCATTTGACGAGTTTATGCGTTGGGGAAAAACACTACTGAGCGATTGTGATGAAATTGACAGGTATTTAATCAATCCTTCTGACCTCTTTAAAAACCTTCGGGATGTGAAGGATATTGAGAACTGGTCTTTTGATTCTACTAAAGAGCTTACAGAAAATCAAAAGCGATTTATGGAGTTCTGGGATAAATTGGGAACCTATTATCAAACACTACAGCTTCGCTTAGCGAAATCCGGAAAAATATATAACGGAGCTGCGTACCGTAAAGTAGCCGAAAATATCGATTTGTGCTTCAGAGAAAATAAAGATGCTCATTTCCTGTTCGTTGGATTTAATGCACTCTCTCCCGCAGAGATCAGTATCATGAAGCAGTTACAACAAACAGGACGTGGTCATATTTTGCTGGAAGCGGACCGTTTTTTTCTCGACGACCGTCAACATGAAGCCGGAACGTTTATCCGTGAATTAAAACAACAGGTACCGGGTGCTCAGATTTACACTTCGGATCTTCTTCTTAAAGAAGAAAAAAACATCGAAATAATCGCTTGTGCACAGCCAACGAGTCAGGTGAAAGCTGCTATGACGGTACTTGAGAGCTTTCCGGAAGAAAAAATTAAAAAAACACTTTTGCTTCTTGCTGATGAGTCGCTTATTGTCCCCGCAATTAAGCACATTCCTCTAAAAGCGAAAGAAGCTAATATTACCCTCGGGCTTCCGTTAAAAAACACCCTACTCCGAACGTGGGTAGATTTGTTATTTGAAGCCCAGGAGAATATACATTACTTTAAAACAAAAGCAGTATATCACAAAACGATTGTCCGGTTTTTCCGACATCCGTTTGTACACAAGCTGGCTTCGGAAAAAGATGTCCGGGAAATTGAAGCGATACAATTGCGTATCATTAAAAAGAACAGGCTTTTCTCGAAACCGGATTTTCCGGAACTATCGGAAAAACTGAATGAGCTGATACGCCTTGTATTCTCAGCCTGGGAGGACAATTGGGGAGACGCTTTGCAACGTATGCATGCAATCAACGCCCTATTATTTCCCTGCTTCGATATACAACAGGATCTTCTGGAACGAAGTGCAATCAACCAGTTTGACTCGGTTGTACGCGAGATGGTTCCTGTTTTCCATTCTCAATCTCCATCCATCGGTTTATTTACATTCAAACAACTCTTCAATCCCAGTTGGATGAATAAGGCAGTAGCTTATTATGGAAACCCCACAGAAGGGTTACAAATAATGGGATTACTGGAAACACGGATGCTGGATTTTGAAACACTAATTGTTATTGGAATGAATGAAGGAAAAATGCCTCCCGGAAATCATATTCAGACCATTATACCTATGGATCTCAGGAGGTATTTCGGGCTTCCGACTCCCACACAAAAGGATGCTTTATTTGCTCACCACTTTTACAGACTGCTTCCCTCGGCAAAAGATATTTACATCACTTACAATAATGCCCCGGGAGAAGGAATAGCAACGAATGAACCCAGCCGCTATTTACGCCAACTGGAGTTGGAGCTTGCCAGGGAGAATAAAAAAATAAACTGGTCGGAAAAGACCTTTCTTCTCGAAAAGGAAGAAAGTCACCCTGTTCAGATAGAACGGACAAAGGAAATAACCGAAGCTATTCTGAATTTTTTCAGTTCGGGGGTTTCCGCTTCTGCGCTCAAAAAATTCATTACCTGCCCTCTGGATTTTTATTACCGGTACATACTTGGATTGTATGAGAATGAAGAGGTGGAAGAAGAGATGGAAAGCAGTACATTCGGAGATATCGTACACCGAACACTGGAAGCCCTCTATACTCCATTTGTCGAAAAAAAGATTCAGGTTACCACTTACGATATTGAAAAAATGTTGAAAGTTTATCCTGTTGAGTTACAAAAACAGGTGTCCGAAGTATTCAATGCAGAGAAAGAAACCTTCGAAAAAGGACGAAATCTTCTTTCCTTCGAAATGGCTTCCTATCAGATTGACCGGTTTTTACGGGCCGAAAAGAAAATGCTTGAAGAAAATCCGGACAAGGAGCTCTATATCGAATCACTTGAAAATAAAATTGAGATCGAATTCGAAATAGAATGGGAAAAGAAAAAGTATCCTTTCAAACTATTGGGGCTTATCGATCGTATTGATAACTGGGGAAATAAAAGAAGAATCGTAGATTATAAAACCGGAAATTGTAAAGGAGATGATGTGAAATTCAATTTTTCGTCTTATTCTCCTATTCCGGACTATCCCAAATTGAAAAAAGAACTTACCAAGCATAAATTCACGCTACAGTTGGGGATATACAATGTCCTGTATTATTATGCTGAAAACAGTATACCTGACGCAACAGGGGTTGTTTCTCTGACTGCTCTTTCCAAAGGATTCCAGTCTTTACATTTTCCCAAACGCTCTGAAATAACTGAAGTCAACCCTGAGTTTATTGAACTTATGAAACAAATACTACTTAATATAGGTGAAGAAATGTTGAGTTTAGAAGTTTTTGAACACAGTCCGGAAGCCAAATACTGCGAATATTGTTACAAATAAAAAAAAGGAGGTTTTAGAAACCTCCTTAATTTTTTAAACCAGTAATAGTAAGTTGAGTAGCAAAATATAATTATTAATGTTGTGATTATTCTTTATTTACTCTTTGCTTCAACCTTGACACAAATTTAAGTCACAATAAGAAACAAAAAAAGAGGGCTGCCCCCTCAATTTTCAACTTATCCCTTATTTATCCCTTCTAAACGAAAATTCAGACCTATTTATAGAATCTACTTTCCATTCCAGTTTGTCATGGTTAACTGAATTCCCACAGTGCAGAAACCTTTAACAAATTCAGTCGCTGTTTTGATGCGTTCTTCAAGCTTCTCTGACTCTTCTTTTGACCATTCTCCCAACACATAGTCCGATTGTTGACCTGGAAAGAAAGCATCTCCCACGCCAAAACGCAGTCGTGCATACTGGTTCGTATTCAGGACAGCCTGAATATCCTTCAATCCATTATGTCCCCCATCACTACCTTTTCCCTTCATTCTCAATTTCCCGAACGGAAGCGCGATGTCATCTGTGACAATCATTACCCGATCCAAAGGAATATTTTCCTGTTGCATCCAGTAGTTTACTGCTTTCCCACTCAGATTCATATAAGTAGTCGGTTTAACAAGGAGAATCTGCCGTCCTTTATACTTACAACGTGCCACTTCTGCATGTTTTTCTACGTAGAAGGATTCTCCGACCTCCTTGGCAAAAGCATCTAATACCTTGAACCCTATATTGTGTCGTGTGTTTTCGTATTTAGATCCGGGATTTCCAAGACCTACAACCAAATATTTCATGATTTTTTCCTTGTTCTGACAGGACAAAGATACATAAAGTATAATAGCTATCCGTTTCTTCGTTCCACCGAATTGTATGTTACACCCATACTTTTGCTCCCTCCGAACAGTTCGTACAAATGTCGATCTGATTCCGTCGGGTAATGATCGCCTTTCGCATCGCTGCGTATTTTTCTCCGAACCAGATTGTACGGAAAGAATGTATTTTTAAATCTCCCAACTGGTGTTGAGCATCCTTGTCAAAACAACAAGGGACCAAGATTCCATCCCAGGTAAAAACAGTAGAACTCCACATTCGCCAGCAATGATTTCCTGTTTTTGCCTTCAGCGAATAAGTCCCATCATTATTACGTTTGTATCTGCTGTAACTTGTATCCGATGGTAATAATTCGTTCCCGTTCTTATAATCATATACCTGAACACTTTTCAATCGCACCTCATCTACTCCCAATTCATTTGCCAACTGACGAAGTTCTTCAATCTCGTGTTCATTTTGGCGAACTACTAAAAACTGAAAAATAAGATGTGGCGTTGTGCTTTTTAGTCTACTTTTTGCCGCAACTATTTGTTTGGTTCCTTCTATCACCTTTTCCAGATTACCATGAACCCGGTAATTTTCATACGTCTTCTGGGTTAAGCCATCAATAGATATAATCAACCTGTCTAATCCCGACCTCACGGTTTCCTCCGCTTTCTTAGCTGACAGAAAGTGAGCGTTTGTAGAAGTTGCCGTGTATATCTTTCTTTTCTTTGCCTCCTGAATCAAGGTAGTAAACTGAGGGTGCAAATACGGTTCTCCCTGAAAATAGTAATTGATATAAAAGACTCCGGAACCTACTTCATCCAGAATCTTTTTGTTCATATCCAACTGTAGTTTTCCTGTTTTTCTGGTAAACTGCTTCAATCCACTCGGGCACTCAGGACACCCCAGGTTACAAGCCGTAGTCGGTTCAATGCTTAACGCATAGGGTGTACCTGCGACTTTTGCCAACTTTAAATACCTTCCTACAAGGAAAGAACCTTTCAAAAGAAACAGATTCCATACTCTTTTAAAAGTTAGTTTTCGGATGATATTTAATGTATCTTTCATCAGACCTGGTTTCTAAGCACCCTGTTTTCCAGCTTTGGGTAAAGATACAAATCAAAGCCTAATTTTCCGGCAACCAGTATCCATAACCAAATCTGATCCGGTATAGGAATCCATACGTTTGCTCCGAGAAATACAATTCCTGCAACAGCAAATAAGACAAATACCCAACGGGCTATGGCAGACAATGATGATACAGTAAAAAAGCGAAAAGTACCATTCATCAGGAAAGTAAGTTTGTAATTCTGATAATTCATAAGGATAATAAGGGGCAACAAAATGATTCCCTGCGGAATCCCTAACTCTTTATACGTAAGGAAATCAAGTAGCGAAGCCATCAGGTTCATATCCTTATAAACGAATAGGATTCCCATCTCAAAACCAATCAATCCCACCAAGACAAAAAAGTAGTTTGTCAGATAAGGTCGATAATTCTGAATAGTAAGTTGTTTCCCGGTTCTATACGTATTTACCTTCCCTGCTTTTACAATAAACAGTACCAACGAAGCCAGTACATCAAGATAATAGAACAGCAAAATGAAGTGTAAATTCCAATCCCACCAATAGAATCCCAGAATCGGAATGAATAATTCACCTATTGCCTGTATTATAATCTGGTTTCTCACAACTTCAACAGATCATTAATCTGTTCCTGTGCCCCTTTATACTCCGGGTTTATTTTCAGAACGTTCTTAAAACACTCAATCGCTTTATTTCGATTGTTTTTTTCCACCTGAGACAACCCCAGGTTATACCATGCATCCGCATAATTCGGTACTATTTCCAATGTTCGTTCGAAAAAATAAGTGGCACTATCCATTTCGTTCTCAAGAACTAACTTGATCCAACCCTGATTATAATAGGCGATGAAATAGGTAGAGTCATACTCCAGAATTTTGCGATATAAATCCTGTGCTTCCACTTCTCCATTGTGGTATTGAAGATACAATGCCATCCCATGTAATGCTTCTAAACCTGCCGTATCAATTTCGTGAGCGGCTTTATAGTATTCATACGCTATCGGATCATTCTTTTGTTCAAATAAGTTTCCCAGTGCGATAAATCCACTATAAAAATCGGGGTCCATTTCAACAGCTGTCTGGTACGAGGAAATTGCTAACTCAGTCTTATTTTGTGCTCTAAACATTAATCCTTTTAATTCATAGGCATCCCTCAGGAACTTATCTCTTTTTAATGCCTCATCTGCAAACTCAAATGCTTTTTCATAGTAGTCTTCTATCGCATATGTTCTTGCCATTCCCAAATAGGCCTGCGCATTGGAAGGGTCATTTTCAATAACATAACTGTAGTCTTTTCGGGCAGCAAGCACTCTCGTCATCGCCAACATATAATCTCCATGTGCCTTCCGGACATCTAAATCCAGAGAGTCGAGGCGAAATGCTTTTGACATATCCGAGAATCCCTCATCCAATCTATTTATACGCATCAAAAGCAATGCCCGCTCCGTCAACAATTTTGAGTTATCCGGATCAGACTCCAGCTGTCTCCCTAGATCAGCTAATTTTTTCTCGTGGTCAACCGTTTCTTCGACTACTGCGATAGTCTCCTTCTCTTCTTCTCTTTCCTCCGGTTTATTCTTTGTATCATCGCAAGAAACTATTAAAAACAAGGTAAACACCAGAGATATTGTTATTTTCATGAACTTCATTTCATCATTTTCTTTGTAAGAACGTAAAATTACTAGATTTTGTTGAATAGGACTGCCCGCTAATCAGATATTCTCCCCCGTTCAGAAAGTAAATTGCTACCTGATAAAAACAAAATCAGTCCCGTAGTGTTTCACTTTATAGTATATTTACAACTCATTACAAAACTGTGAAAGAACAAATCAAAAGTCATTACGATGTGGTCATAATAGGAGCCGGAGTAAGCGGTCTGACATCTGCCGCCCTGTTAGGCAGAGCCGGTCTCTCTGTTGCTGTACTTGAAATGGATGCCCGTCCAGGTGGTTATCTGGCCGGGTTCAGACGTAAAGACTATCGGTTTGATTCAGCAATTCACTGGTTGAATCAATGTGGCCCCAAGGGATTTGTACACCGTATCTTCGGTGCAATCGGAACAGACTTCCCTGAAACGAAAGATCAGATTAACATCCGGCGGTTTATCACACAGGATATTGATTTTCTTCTTACAAATACACCGGATGATTTAAGGGATGAGCTTATACGAGAGTTTCCTCACGAAAAGAAAGGTCTACTTCGATTTTTTGCCACGGCAAAAAAAATGGCCGGAGCTTTTGCTAACTATTCAACCAATTTCAGGGATATGCAAACCCGAAATGTATTCGGGAAAGCCTATTACGGGTTAAAATTGGCTAAGTTCGGGCTCACTTTTGTCCCTCATGTATTTTACGGGGGAGAAAAAGGTGTGATAAAAGGCCTTAAAAAATATTTTTCCGATCCCAAGCTTTTGCAAATCTGGGCAGCAGAAGAGGATCTTTTATCCTGCTTAATTCCCATTGCCTGGGCGTACAATAAAGATTACCAACTTCCACCGAAAGGTGGCGGGCAGGTTTTTCCCGAATGGCTGGAATACGTTACCAAATCGCTCGGCAATCAGATATTTTATCAGACAAGAGTAAAAAAAATAGTTCATCAGGGCGACAAAGCCACACACATTCTGGCTGATCACAAAGGAAATGAACTGACTTTCTCTGCAGATTATTTTGTCGCTGCTTGTGATGTCGAAACACTTTATGAACGAATAATGGACCCGGAACTATCTGATACCGGGTTTCTTAACAAATTAAAAAATGCCGAATTGTATAGTTCGGCTGTTACACTTTCTATAGGTCTCGATTGCCCTGCTGAAGAACTTGGATTCAGAGATGAGATGTTGTTAATTGTAGATGCAACTGTCAAACGTTCTGATCACAACTCCGGTGACCCCCATAAAAGTGATCTGAGTGTCCTTGCCCCCACTACACGCGACAAATCAATGGCGCCGGAAGGGAAAGGAACTTTAACCATTTATGCGCCTGCCCATTTTCACCAATACAATAACTGGGGGGTCGATTATGATGACAACGGGAATATTATTCGCGGGGACCGGTATAAAGAGATAAAACAGGAATATGCTGACATTCTAATAGCAAGGGTAGAAGAAGCTATGGATACAGATATTAAATCACATATTACCTACCTCGATATCGCTACTCCCATTACGCATTATCGGTATACCGGGAATAAAGACGGAACGATGATGGGAGCGCGCCCCGGAAAAAATAATTACCAGGCGCGTATTGCCCACTATAAAACACCTTTGAAAAATGTTCTGTTAAGCGGTCACTGGGCTAACCTTGGTGGGGGTGTTCCAATTGCTGTTTCAACAGCTGCCAATTCATCACTGTTGATTTTAAAACACCTTAAACCCAAAATTTTCTCTGCGTTGGGAGCTTATTTCGATGGTAGAATTGATAAATCAAAACTGGATAAAACTCCCGGGATTGTAAACTATGCTGAAGATTGGCAGATGAAGCCTACCCCGGCAGAAAAGAAAGCGGAACGGGAAAAAGATGCTTAATCAATCCTTATTACACGGTTTTGTTTTACTCTTTCCCCCATTAAAAATAGTGAACCGTCCTTAAACTGGTTAGCCGTTCCCGGGCGAAAATTCATTTTCAGATCAGCTTTATAAATTCGTTCCTTTTCAACTTCCCCTTCTTCACTGACTACTACCATTACTCCTGAGTTTTTCCGATAGTTACTCATTATCCGGTAATCGGAAGGAGAGGTAAGATGTTTGTTGAAATTTTTATCGTTATCGTTGTATAAAACCGCAATTTTATCTGAGTACTCTGCCAAAAACACAGAAGAATACATCCCCATATCGTTATTTGTGACCTGGTATTTGGGAATTACTATATTCCGGATCGGAACTCCGGTTTCATCAAGAATATTGACAAAGACTTCCTGAAAATAATACAAATCCGTATAGGATGTTATGTCCGTACGCATATCATATCTTGGGTTAACCTCTTTATAACTTCTCTCCCCTACTACCACATAATTTCCGTTTGAAAACCGGTGGAGTTTTAGCAATTTGACGTTGGTTAGCGATAAGTTTGAATAATCAGTTAAATGAAAATCCCTAATCGTAATTTCTTCCAATGCCGCATCCCGGATTTGTAAATCAGGTGTCAGAAATACAGTAAAAATGCCACCGATTTGCTCTTCCGGCTCATTGGAAAAATAACCTGCAACCACTATATCATCTCCTGACTTGAGCAGCTCTATCTGTTGAATCCATTCGTTCTCCAACCTTAACTCAAGCTCTTCCACTTTCCGATTTGTTACATCGAAACTTAATAATGTGAACTTGTTGTTCTCCTTGATGATATTAAACTCGTTCGAAATATTCATTTTCTGCTCAGCCAGACAATAGATCCTGTCCGGCGCATCAGAAAGAAGTGTCAGAAAACTGAAATTGTTGTCTTTATTCGGCAATTCCACATCCCATGACCAGTTAAAGTTCAATGCTGCGTCAAAATTTTTGATTGTGATTTTTTGGTTTTGAAAACTCTCAAACGGATGCAAAGTCATCACTGTCAAAAACGCATCAGAGGTATCCCCGATAATATGAAACTCCGTTCCGGGGGGATTATTCGCAGCCAATGTATCAAGGCATATCGGATCAGCGATATTTCCTTTTTCATCCACTCTATGGGCCATCAGAAATCTTTCTTTTGTTTTCCGGTTTTTCGCCTCGGACAACAGAAAGATACCTCCCTCTAAAGAAACAATTTCAGTCGGTAACCATTCTATATTCTCATCAACAGGAGGTGTGATGTCCACCTGTCCGATTTGTTCAAGACTATTTCTATTATATCCCGATAAATAGATAGATCGTAATCTTCGCAACCCAAATTCTGTTTCGACACCATATACTGTTGAATCCTTTATCCCGAAAAAGCCCTGAAACTGTATTTTGGAATTCGTTCTGAAAACCGGACCTGTATATCCTTGCTCCTGTCCGTTAATCAGCAGGAATACAAACATAAAAAAAGAGGTAATCAACAACCGGCTCATTACTCCGAAGATAAGGAAGTTTTTTCACCCGTTAATCGTCTGATTTGAAAATCTACTTTAGAATGCGGTTCTCTTCGTTGGCAACCTTATTTTTATTTGCCAACTGACCACAGGCAGCGTCTATATCTTTTCCTCTGCTTCTTCTGACATTTACAATAATGTTTCTTTCTTCAAGAAATGCCGCAAAACGATCTACCCTTTCCGGTGCAGCCTGTTTGAACTCACCATCATCAATAGGATTATATTCTATGATATTCACTTTACAGGGTACATTTTTACAGAAAACGGCTAGTTCTGCCGCATCTTCTATTCCATCGTTGAAATCCCGGAAAATGATGTATTCGAATGTCACTCGCGTACCGGTTTTATCGTAAAAATATTTTAACGCCTCTGCAAGTGCTTCAAGATTATTTGTATCGTTAATCTCCATGATTTTGCTGCGTTTAGTATCATTCGCAGCGTGAAGCGACAAAGCAAGGTTAAATTTCACCTGATCGTCTCCGAGTTTTTTAATCATTTTGGCAATTCCGGCAGTAGATATGGTAATACGCCGGGGAGACATTCCCAATCCTTCTTCGGAGGTAATTAGTTCTACCGAACGAAGTACATTTTTATAATTGAGGAGGGGTTCTCCCATCCCCATATAAACAATATTCGAAAGTGGTTGATCGTATCTCGTCTCCGCCTGATTTTTGAGATAAACCACCTGATCTACAATCTCTCCCGCGGTAAGATTCCGCAGCAATTTGAGTCTTCCAGTCGCACAAAATTTACAGGCAAGACTACACCCAACTTGCGAAGAAATACACGCTGTAGTTCTGGAAGAAGTCGGTATTAGTACACCTTCCATCACCTGATTGGTTCCGGTAATAGAAAAAGCACATTTGATGGTCTTATCCGAACTGATCTGTTGATCATCCAGTGTAATTCCATCGATAAAGAAATGATCCTCCAGTTTTTTCCGTAGCTCTATTGACAGGTTGGTCATTTCTTCAAATGAGCGGGCATTTTTTTTCCACAACCATTCATACACCTGTTTTGCACGGAATTTTTTTTCTCCCAGCTCCTCCATTTTGACCTGAAGAGCAGGAAAATCAAGATTTCTGATATTTAGTCCCGAAGTGTTTACCATTTCACTGCAAAGTTACGACGAAAATTACAGTTGATCAGCATAATCCTGAAATGAATCAAAGTGCTTTAAATTCTTCCCAAAGTACTTTCAGATACTTTCGGGTTTTATCCATCTTTTCATTGATTTGTTCTTCCGAAAAAGTATTTGCTGTAAATCTTTCGGCATTCATAAACCAGAACATATCCCCGTCCTCATCTTTACATCCGTATCCCAGTGAGCTGGAATAAACGGCAAACGGATAAAAGTCGGGACTCATAATATCTCTGCTCCAGGGATAATCGTCCGATGGAATCTCCATTTGGTACAACAAAGTGGAAACAAAATCTGACTGTGTTGCAATTTTGTCCATATCAAAACCACGAAACTCTTCCGTAATCAATGGCCCCCAAAACAACAACGGGACTCTGAAATACGATGCAGCCGTAGCATTCTGATTAGTTGGTGTTGTCCGACCATGATCGGCTACAAACACAAAAAGTGTGTGCTCAAACCACTCTTCTTTTCGGCAATTTTCCACAAATTCATATAACGCGTGATCCGCATACCGGATACTATTCATAATTCCCGCTTCATCTCCTTTCCAAAAATGCTTCCACTTTTCAGGAATATCATACGGAGAATGTGTACTTCCGGAAAATGCAATTTGTAAAAATGGTTCTTTGGTTTGGTTAATCTCTTTTAAAAACTTTTTGTAGAGGTCTTCATCATACACATTAAGTACACCTCTTTCTAACCCGGAGTCAAAATCCTTTTCGTCCATCACCTTATCAAATTGGTGATCCAGAAAATACCCTCCTATATTTCCATACTTCAAGTCTCCTCCAAACAAATAAGATGAGTAATATCCGTACGGTTTCAGTGTCTGATTCAACGATTTAAGTTTTCTGCTTTTCTCAGGATGCATTGTCAAAGAAACCTGTGGGAGAGCCGGATACCCTCCAAAAATAGCCGCATTGCCAATCTCAGAGGTTCCGGCAGCAGCATAAAACTCACTACAATACACCCCTTCACTGATCATTTTATCAAAATGGGGTGTTGTTCCCTCATGAAGACCCGAGTAACTGATCGCATCTGCTGCCCAGCTTTCCAGTACAACGACAATTATATTCGGTCGTTTTTCAGCAAGAAAAATAGCATTGTGATCAGTTGTGTAACTGAGAACTTCTGTCGTAAATTCTTTTGATTCCTCCAGTGTCACCTCTTTCAGATATTGATCTAATTCTACCTTTCCGTAAAGACGTAAACTGTGTAGAAAGAAATAGGTTGAATTTACAGACACATCGTTGAGAACCGGATTTACCGAAAACATAGCCGAATTAATTCCTATTGGAATTGGTTGCCAGCCTCCTCTCGCACTCAGAAAAGATAAACCACCTAGAACAACCGTCATACCCAAAACGGATACACTGTGCCGTAGAGGAGAAATAGAATGCGAAGGCTCAAACCGAAACATCTTCTTCAGTAGCTTTATACCAAACAGCATTTCGAGAAATACGTATAGGAAAAAGAAAAAATAATTGGCTCCCGTGGCAGTCCGGAATACTTCATCCGGGTTAATTAAATGATTAAACACACGTACGGAAAGCTTGTGCATCCATTCTCCATAGGCATTTATTTCTCCCACATGGATCATAGAAACCAACAACAAAATAATGATCTGCTCCCATTTCATTATCTGCCAGGCTATCATACGTATTTTACCTTTCGAAAGGCGATACAATAACCAAAAAGGCAATGTAGCCAATGCGATAAAACCGATCATTGCCAGATCCAGACGGAAGGATTGAAAAAATACTCCCAAAAACTCTCCCCATCCTGACGAGAGAACCAGATCTGCATGATGTATTGAGAAGAGAAACCGCTGAAACGTAAATACCAACCACCAGAATACGACAAACTTCAAAACCTGTTTACTACTATCCAACGTATGTTATTATTGTTTTAAACAAAAGTAACATTAATATAAACAGAAAAACAAAAGAGCCGAAGCGATCTGTGCTCCGGCTCTAAAAACTAAGTTTTATTCTGGAATTATTTCCACTTCGCCATTTCCGACTCAATCATTCGTTTATACGAGAACTCTTTTCCACTCTCTTTTGCTTCTTCTTCACCAAGTTTAATTGCTTCCTTAGCCGAAGATCTTGCCGAATCATATTCTTTTTTCGCGGCATAGATTCTTGCCTCAATCAGTTTATGCAACCATGACGACTTGATTTCATTTGCCTCCTGTATAAATTTCAATCCCTTATCCAGACGTTTTCCTGAATCTGCACAATAACGTGCCGCATTTCTCAATACCATTGCATCCTTTGGGTTCTTTTCAATAGCTTCTTCAATTCCGGCCCATGCTTTAGTATCAACATCCACTTCAATTGGAATACGGATTTTAACTTTATCCCACTGCAAAACAAGATTGGCTTTATCCCAAACTACTTCATCAAAATAGAATAACATATTTTCAGTAAACTGTGCCTCTTCAGGTTTTACTGCAATTGTTAACACATCATCTTTCGGATCATAGTCATTTGTTCCCCAGGATTCGATATTTGAAGAGAACATTACCTGCCAGGTATCCTTTCCGGGCTTTACTAAAATAGCGTATTTCCCAGCTTTCAACTCTTTTCCTTCAATCTTAATATTGTCTTCTATTTCGATTGTTGTTCGTTCGTTCGCACCTACACGCCACATCTCTCCATAAGGAACTACATCCCCAAAAATCGTTCTGTTTTTTACTCCCGGACGGCTGTATTGTATTTCAATATCAGTCAAACCTACTGTTTGCTCCACCTCTGCTAACGGACTTGTTCTGGGTAACTTCTGCGCTACCGAAGTTGTTGCTATAGCTAAACCAATAGCCATTACTGCTAATCTCTTCATATTGTTCTCTTTTGTTTACAATTCATTCGACACCTCCTAAACTTTTTAGGCACTTGTGCACACGAAACTACTAATAAGGAAGGAAAATACAAAGGTTCAATCAGGTTATAACGGGGAAATTTCACTTAGTATTTTGTCAGCCAGCACATCGCTTAACAAGAAATAACTTTCTTTTGTCCAACCACCAACATGCGGACTTAAAATTACTTTCTCCGAATCCATCAACTTTCTGAAAATTTCAGGCAACTGATCTCCTTCAAACATATTTTCAAAGCTTGATTTTTCAAACTCCAATACGTCCAAACATGCTCCTGCGACCTTCCCCGAATCAATAGCTTCCAGAAGATCGGCAATACGAACAATTTTCCCCCGCGAAAGATTGATCAGAAAAAAGGGTTTCGCAAACCGGTTAAAAAAAGTTGCATCCGCCCAATACATGGTTTCTTCATTCTGTGGAATATGAAAACTCACCACATCAGCCTCCTCAAAAATACGCTCCATAGAAGATTCTTCCACCTGTCCCAGAGAAAAACCTGTTTTGTACTTATCATACACCAGAACATTCACATCAAAACCACTTAATTTTCTAGCAAAAGCCTGCCCATTGTTTCCGAAACCAATAATTCCAACTGTTTTTCCGTCCAGTTCAATCCCCCTGTTTCCTTCACGATCCCAAACTCCGGAACGAATTTCACGATCGCCCTTCAACAGGTTGTTGAATAGCGCCAGTAACATTCCCAATGCATGTTCCGCCACAGCATTTCTATTCCCTTCAGGGGCATTAAACAACCGTATGTTGTTATTCTCACAAAATGCAAGGTCAATATTTTCCATTCCGGCTCCCGATCGGGCAATAAATTCAAGTTGTTCCGTAGAAGAAAGTAATTCAGAATCTAAAGGAAACCGCGAACGAACGACAATTCCTTCGGCTTGCTGTACCAGTACTTTCGCCTCTTCATCTGAAATTTGCGTAGCATCAACACATTGAAAACCTGCTTTCGTAAGTCGTTTTTCAAGTATTTTATGAACAACATCCAGGAAAATAACTTGTTTTGACATGATCTTAATATAATAATAAACTCACAGCAAAATAAACAAAGAGTCCGACAACATCGTTTAGTGTTGTAATAAAAGGACCTGTAGCCAATGCAGGGTCAATGTTATAATGATCCAGAATCAGTGGAATCACTGTTCCAAAAAATGAAGCGAAAAGAATTACGGTCATAAGCGCAACACTTACCGTTACACCTAAACGAATATCCTGGTAAAAAATATAATTAAAGGTAAAGATTAGTGCAGCACATATTGCTCCATTAAGCAAGGCTACTGACACCTCTTTTGTCAACCGAGTTTTCAGGTCAGTTGTTCGCAATGTATTATTAGCAAGGCCCTGCACGATCAATGCGGATGATTGTACCCCAACATTTCCTGCCATCGCCGGAATAAGTGTTATATAAATTGCCAGCATCGCATGAAGTTCGATCTGAGGCTCAAAAGTTTTGATAACCTGAGCACCTAGAAGACCTCCAAAAAGCGCAATAACCAACCAGGGTAAACGCGCACGAGTTAATCTGAAAACACTGGAACGCGCTTCTACATTCCCGGAGATACCGGAAGCCATCTGGTAATCCTTTTCCGCCTCTTCCTGAATAACATCGATAATATCGTCAATAGTAATCCTACCTATCAACTTGTTTTGTCTGTCAACAACAGGAATACTCTCCAGATTATACTTACTCATTTGTTGCGCAACAAACTCCTTTGTATCATGCGCTTTAACCGAAATAATCTTCTTATTACTGTAGAGATCTTCAATCAAAGACTTAGGGGAGGCAAACAATAATCTTTTTAATGACAGAAGACCGATAAGTTCATTCTTTTCATCAACTACATAAATAGTGTAAACCTTCTCAACTTCTTCCGCCTGACGACGCAATTCGGCAATGCAACGCATCACAGACCAGTTCATTTGAGCCCGGATGAACTCTTTCTGCATCAATCCCCCGGCCGAATCCTCATCATAATTCAGAAGGTCTACAATTTCCGAAGCGACTTCATCATCTTCAATCTGGGAAATAACTTCTTCCTGTATATCTTCAGAAAGTTCTCCCAAAATATCGGCAGCATCATCCGAATCCAATTGCTCCAGTTGCTCGGCAATCTCTTTAGAAGAAAGAATTTTCAAAAAACGCTCCCTGACATCGTCTTCCAATTCCATCAGTACATCTGCACCCGGTTCATCATCCAAAAGGGAGAAAACATACTTTGCCTCTAGAGCATCCAGCTCATCAATAATCTCAGCGATATCAGCGGGATGCAGGTCAACTATTGCACTTTCAATAAAGCTGCTGTTCCCTTCTTCAACGGCTTGTCTGATTTGTTCTAGAAATTCCTTCGTAACTTCGAATGCCATGCGTTGAAATTTGTGCAAAGGTACTTGATTTGTTTGGAAATGAAAAGTCCCCTTACTCCTTATAAAACAGAAAGTTCGCCTAGGCGAACTTTCTATATGCTATTAATCGAAAAACGCGGAGTAATACTCCTTCCCACTTAAGGGCTTTAAACTGCCTGTATCTGTATTGAACCATCAGGTTCGTAACAAATATGTGAAGGAAAGTCTAATTCCACAATCTTTTTTTTCATATATTCACGATATCAAACCAATAATTAAATATTATAAAAAACTAAAAAACAACAATTTAATGAAAAAATAACTACGATGACTAAAAACATAACTATTCATCTCGTTCAACTTATTCAGTCGTTAAGCTCCTCCGAAAAACGATCTTTTAAGCTTTTTGCTAAACGGTCGGGTAGCAGTACGGAAAGTTCAAAGTTCATTCTGTTATTTAACTTTATTGACCGATTTCCTAATTACGATGATACGCTATTTCTGAAAAAGCATCCGGAGATAAAAAAGATTCAACTCCCGAACATTAAGTCTCATTTATACCATCAAATCCTAAATAGTTTACGGAATTTGCATTCCGGTCATTATAAACTAATGGAACTCCGTGAGAGTCTGGATCACGCTTATATACTCTACATTAAAGGACTACATTCTTCTGCCTTGCGCATAATTGAACGAACTAAATGTAAAGCCGAACAGGCCAATGACAGGGTACTTCTACTGGAACTTATTGAGTTTGAGAAAAGAATTGAAGCTCTTTATATAACCCGGGGATTTAAGGATCGCGCTGCACAACTGATTGAAGACAGTACCCGACTCAGTAATCAGGTAAGTAAAACTGTCGCTTATTCCAATTTAACTCTTGAACTGTACGGATTATACACCAAAGTGGGAGTTGTCCGTAACGAAAGAGATTTCCAGGTTATACAATCCATGTTTGAAGACAAACTTCCCAAGTTTGAAGCGGAAGAACTCGGTTTTCATGAGCGATTGATGCTCTACAACGCATACGTATGGTATCATGTTATCACACAGGATTTTTTAATGGGATACCGATATTCCCAAAAATGGGTGGATTTATTCGATGAATTCCCCGCAATGAAAACTATTGAATTTGAGATGTACCTTAAAGGGTATAACAATTTACTCCTTGCGCTTTTCAACATCCGGAATCACCCGAGACTTACTCAGGCAATCACTGACTTTGAACAGCTTGAGATGCCGGATTACAGAGGAGACAATGTAAATGTACAGTACTATCTCTTTTTGTACACAGCACTTATAAATAAACACTATCTGGAAGGATCGTTCTCTGAAGGGACAAAACTGGCAGAGACTATAGATGCGTTTATAGATCGCCATGCACACATTCTCGACCAACACCGAATCATGGTTTTATATTACAAAATTGGTTGCCTATTCTTTGGCGCCGGGATGAATAAAGAAGCTATACGTTATCTCAACCGTGTTATTCAGTTCAAAGTACAGGCATGGCGGGAAGACATCCAGTCTTTTGCAAGAATCCTGAACCTCATTGCCCACTATGAGTTAGGAAATGATATTCTGGTAGAATATCAGGTAAAATCAGTGTATCGTTTCTTACTAAAGAAGAATGATTTAAATGGTGTACAAATTGAGATTCTTGGGTTTCTGCGTAAATTACCTTTAAGTTCAAAGGATCAGGAGAATCTGGCCTTCGGAAATCTTCTTGAAAAACTGGTCGCTTTAAGTCATAAACCTTATGAAAAAAGACCTTTCCTGTATCTGGATATTATCTCGTGGTTAGAATCAAAACTAACGGGAAAAACTGTTCAGGAAATTGTACAATTAAAATTCAAAGAAGAACAGCGTACCGGAAAGCTACTGTACTTCCCTGTTAAAAAAAGTTAAGCCCGGACTAATTTCAAGATTTATGAGTTTTTTTGTTGATAGAATTGTACAATAAATAGTTGGATAAAAGACGACAATATTTCATTATAGCTGTCATTAGTGTTGCACTACTGACATTAATCGCCCTTCAGTTTTTTTGGGTAAAGGAGGCTATTGGCCAGGAAAAAAAGGACTTTGATGAAAAAACACATACAATTCTCGAGCGTGTCGCCCTTCGACACGAGAAGTCAGAAGAGTATCGTAAGTACCGGGAATTATTAGGACAGAATTTTTCCGGGAAATATAAAGATGTTCTGAAACAGGAATTCCAAAACCTGATGTCAGTAAAAGAAAAGGTGGAGATCAAAGACACCATTATTAACATCAGAGGCGAAGAACTCAATTATCTTATTATTACCGGTAAAGCCGTTGATACGATCACAGGCATTGAGGTTCAGCATCGTGTATTAGCAAGAAATGTACAGGAATTTCATGAGCTCATCTCTCCTGAGAATAATTATATGTCACTGGACACAACCGGCAGGATGATGGAATGGGATGTGCGTGCTGCACAAAACCTGTTCAAAAAATCAAAATATATTAATGAGCTGATGGTTCAGGCTTTCCGGGAAGACCTTTTTATGAAATCCAGTGAACGCATTGATCTTCATTTGCTAGATTCTATTCTACAGGAAGAGTTATATCTGGGAGAGTTAAAAACCTCTTATAAATACCGGGTTATTGACGAAAAGGGAGAAGTCTTAAGTGTTCCGGACAGCCTTCCTAATTATTCTAAGTCCCTAAAGAAAATTAATCATACCGCCCAATTATTTCCGGCCGAGTTGTTTCATGAACCACTCTACGTGGAGGTCTTCTTTCCTGACCAAACTACATTCCTGTGGAAAAAAATACAGGGAGTTGCCATAACAGCTTTTCTCGTTGTATTACTTATGATCATTTCATACTGGATCATGTACAAAACTCTGTTAACACAACGCAATCTTTCCGAGATGAAATCAGACTTCATCTCCAATATGACGCACGAATTTAAAACTCCGATTTCAACAATATCCCTGGCTTGCGAAGCCTTACGGGATGCCGATATATCGAAAGCAGATCCTGATGCAACCTCTTCCTTTATTAGTATGATCCAGGAAGAAAACAAGCGTCTGGAATCACTCGTAGAGAACATCCTCCAAATTGCAATTATAGAAAAGGGCGAATTAAAAATTAACAAAGAAACTATTGAATTCAATTCATTGGTTCATGCAGTACTCAATAAAGTGAAACTCCGGGTAGAGTCACTGGGGGGAACATTACACAACGAAGTTGCTATAGGTTCTGCAATGGTGAACGGAGATAAATTCCACCTTACCAATGTCGTCAATAACTTACTGGATAACGCTATAAAGTATTGTGACAAACAACCCGATATCAGAGTTATTACGAAAACAGAGGGGCATTATGTCATTCTCGAGATCATTGATAACGGAATTGGAATGAAAAAAGAGCATCTTTCAAAAATATTTGATAAATTGTACAGGATACCCACAGGCAACGTACACAATGTTAAAGGGTTCGGACTTGGATTGAGCTATGTAAAATCAATTACAGACCTTCACAACGGCAGTATCGATGTGGAGAGTCAACCTGGTGTCGGAACTACTTTCAGGATTAAACTTGAATTATTATGAGTAAACAAAGAATACTACTGGCAGAAGATGATGAAAATCTGGGAAAGCTTCTTACAACTTTCCTCAAAGCAAAGGGATTTGATACGGATCTTGCTGTCAATGGAAAAATTGCATTCGAAAAATTTAACACAAAAAAATACGACTTCCTCATTCTCGATGTAATGATGCCTGAACGCGATGGCTTTGCTGTTGCTGAAGATATCCGCAAAATCGATAAAGAAACTCCTATTTTATTCCTAACAGCCAAATCAATGAAGGATGATAAACTGAAGGGATTCGCCATTGGAGCAGATGATTATCTTACCAAACCATTTTCAATGGAAGAGTTGCTTGCCAGAATCAATGCAATCAACAAACGAATGTCAAAAAATGACTCATCCTCAGCACCAGTAGAGACTTTTACTCTGGCATCTGCCTCATTCAATCCCATTACCAGAGTTCTCACCATCTCAGGAGATGAAAAGAAACTCACAACAAAGGAAAATCAACTTCTTCATCTTTTGTGTAAAAGCCGTCCGGATGTACTGGATCGGGAAGTGGCTTTGCGGGCAATCTGGGGTGATGACAATTACTTTAACGGACGATCCATGGATGTTTATATTGCCAAGTTAAGAAAGTTACTTCGTGACGAAAGTCGTATTGAAATTATTAACATTCATGGCAAGGGATTCCGATTGATTGTCAATGAATAGCTTTAACAAAAGTTAACAAAAAAACATCTGTACACCCTGTAAATAAAGGAGTTTCAACTTTGGCATAAAGATTGAATGTAGATTATTAATATTTAATTAAAATCTATTAGTATGATCGCAAAAAAAAATCCGAAGTTAAACTTCGAAAGAAGAAGATTCGCCTTCTTCCAGATCGGCTTAATTGTAGCCGGAACTATGACGTTGGTTGCTTTTCGTTGGGCAACACCGACCGGAATTACGGAAAATGAAGAAGTTGCCCCGGAACTAAAACGGGACCTCACCTACGACATCATTGAAAAACCAGAAGTCATTGAACAAAAACAACAAGTAGCTAAACAGGAAAGAACTGTAGCTGTTGTAACAGACATTGTAAACCCTGTTGATGATCTCAAGAAAAAAGATGATGGCCTTATCGAACCATTTATTGAACCCGGAGACTTCAAAATAGGAACCTCTACTTCTCTCCCTCCCGGAGATCCGGTTCTCAGTAATGAGCGTTTTGAAATTGTAGAAGAAATGCCTGAGTTTATCGGAGGAGAAGAAGCTATGATGAACTATTTCGGAAAAGCAATAAAATATCCCGAAATGTCTGTAAGAATAGGTGATCAGGGACGTGTTTATGTCAAATTTCTGGTAAGAGACAATGGAGCTATCAGCGATGTTCATGTCGTTAAGGGAGTAACTCCCGAATTGGATGCCGAAGCTATCCGTGTCGTTAAAAAAATGCCGGATTGGAAACCCGGAAAACAACGAGGACGCCCTGTTAATGTTTGGTATGTAGTACCTATTAACTTTAGTCTGAAATAAAACAACACCCGATCGCAAAAATAGCAAAGGAGGTAAGCAAATATGTTTACCTCCTTTCTATTACTTATACCATATTTTCAGGTTTTACCCATTGGTCATACTCTTCCGCTGTGAGGTACCCCAAACGTACCGCCTCTTCTTTTAGAGTTGTTCCATTTTTATGAGCAGCATTAGCAATCTCTGCCGCTTTGTAATACCCTACATGCGTATTCAATGCTGTCACCAACATCAATGAGTTATTCAACAATTCGTTAATTCGCTCGGCATTTGCTTCAATACCCTGAACACAGTTCACCTCAAAAGAACGACAGGCATCACCAATTAATCTTGCTGATTCAAGTAAATTCGCAATCATAACCGGCTTGAATACATTTAATTCATATTGCCCTTGAGAACCGGCAAATGAAATCGTTACATCATTCCCGATGACCTGCGCGCACACCATGGTCAACGCTTCAATCTGCGTCGGATTTACTTTTCCCGGCATAATTGAAGACCCGGGTTCATTGGCGGGTAGAATTAGTTCACCAATCCCCGATCTTGGACCAGACGCCAACAAACGTATATCATTACCGATTTTATATAATGAAACAGCTATTTGTTTCAATGCTGCATGTGTTTCAACAATTGCATCATGTGCAGCAAGTGCTTCAAATTTATTCTTTGCTGTCACAAACGGCAGCTCTGTAAACTCCGCAATTTTTTCCGCAACAAGAGCTGCATACCCCTCCGGAGCGTTAAGCCCTGTTCCGACAGCCGTTCCCCCCAAAGCTAATTCTGAAAGATGTTTCAAGCTATTCTTTAATGCAGTCAATCCGTAAGTTAATTGAGCAGCATAACCTGAAAATTCCTGCCCTAATGTAAGGGGGGTTGCATCCATAAGATGTGTTCTTCCTATCTTAATAATTTTATCAAATTCTGTTGATTTTTTATGAATCGTTTGTTGCAATTGTTCTATTCCGGGAATTGTATTTTCAACCAATAGCTTGTATGCTGCAATATGCATCGCTGTTGGAAAAGTATCATTTGACGACTGCGACTTATTTACATCATCATTGGGTAATACAACTGGTTGATCTTGTCCGGGTTTTCCTCCGCTCAGCACGAGAGATCGATTGGCGATAACCTCATTGACATTCATATTTGACTGTGTCCCCGACCCTGTCTGCCAGATCACAAGCGGGAACTGTTCATCATGCTTCCCCGAAATAATTTCATCACAAACCTTTGAGATTAGATCTTTCTTTTCTTCACTTAGTATACCCAAATTATGATTGGTATGCGCTGCTGCTTTCTTTAACACTCCGAATGCATGGATTATTTCAAGCGGCATGGAAGCAGGTGTTCCTATCCTGAAGTTATTCCTTGAACGTTCTGTCTGAGCCCCCCAAAGTGCATCAACAGGCACCCTTACTTCTCCCATCGTATCTTTTTCTATTCGATATTCCATAATTTTTATTTGTAAAACTGAATTATTTATTACTTTTACAACGTCGGATATTATCAAATTTACGAAAGTTAACCGATAGTTAGAAAACGGGAAAACGCTTTATCCCTTTATTAGTGAGAAAAAATAATGTGATATGACAGTAGTTGGAATTGTACTTTTCTTTTTATTTGGCGGAATGGCATTTTGGTTGTTATTGTTCCTTCTTGGATTTGCTGTTCCCTATTGGGTAACATTAGGATTATTTGAAGCAATTCGCCCGAAAAGAGTGTTAGAAGACAACGACGAAGAGTAGGATTTAAAATCTCTTCATAATAGATATTGGTAACCACCTCATATTTGGGGTGGTTTTTTTGTATAAAACACTCCCGATAACCGAGTTCAAGTGTTTACCAATATTCTGCCTACGCATTGCGTATATAATCTAACCACAAAAAAGAAGGCTACCAAAATTGATAGCCTTCAAAAATTATCTTGTATCAAAGATTTACTTCTTCACTACAAACTTCTTAGTAACCTTAGATCCGTTAGCAACAAGTGTATATGTATACATTCCTTCTGCCATTGCTGACGTTGAAATCGCCATTGTGTGAGATCCTGCTGCCACATTTGACTCTTCCGCCGAGTAAACAAGCTTTCCTGCCATATCTCTAATTTCAACCGCTACATCTGAACCTTCGTTCAACGAGTATGCGATAGTCGCATTATTAGACGCTGGGTTCGGGTAAAGTGATACATTAGAAGACTCAATTACATTATCTTCTACGCTCAGGTATGTTCCGAAATCCAATCGTACCACAGGAGCATCAACAAGATCTCCGTCAGACGCAAGGCTAATCATTCCTCCATCTCCTACTCCAACTACAGTACCAGAAAGTGTAAATCCTGCAAGAGCAATTGGAACTTCAGATCCAGAGAAGAAACAAGCCACCGGAAGAATAATATCTCCCGCCTGAAGAGACACTGGGTTTTCAAACTGTACATTCACCAATGTACCAAAATCAGATGCCTGAACCTCATGAGTCAATGAAATATCAACATACTCATACCCTGTTCCAGGCGTAAATTTGAATAACTGAACAAATAGTCCATTCCCGATATAAGGAGTTGGATCTGCTGCAGGATAAACCCCTACCTGAACTCTCTCCAACATAGCATCTTCGAAGATTTCAAAATCAGCTCCAATACCTGGGTCAAGCGCATTGTTTGCCCATCCTGTAAAGGCTCCAGAATAAGAACCAGCTGTACCATCAAATCTATCAACCGCCATCACTTTAGATGTTACTTCAAAAGGCTCAACTTTTGTTGCTTTCGAAGGATCTACAAATGGTTGATCTCCTGCTACAGTCATTGTAAAATCATATACACCCGCAGTTGCAGGAATTAGGAATCCATTTGGAGACTCAATAGATAAAGAATCTTCTGCGATTGGAGCAACTGCTACTGCTGGTGTTGTAAACGTATATCCAGAAGCATTAGACGCTGTAAATGTAAGGTTCTGAGTTGTAGAACCATCATTAATAATATCACCTCCAAAAGTAATTTCTGTTGAACCATCTACCTGAGAAACCGGGAATTTTGTATAATGCAATCCTGCTGCTCCAGCTATTGAGTAAACATTAAGAAGTGCTACATCATTCTCATACGCTTCAATAATATTTACATCATCAATCATCCATGCATAATCCCATGCTCCCTGATATCTGAATCGAATATAAGCCGTTGAACTCCCTCCAATTACTCCTGACATATTTACCTGAACAACAACCGGATTTTCTGTAGCCGAATTCAAAGGAATGTCCTGATGTACCTGAACCGTTGTCCAATCCGTACCGTTTGTACTAGCTTCAACAAAACATTCTCCTGCATAAGCGCGGTAATAGGACTCAAACTGAATCAATACAGCAGCATTTCCAGTTAAATCAATTGGGTTAGCATTACCGATCCAAGAATTTTGAGTACTGGTACCTGAACCCCAACCATCTGAATCAAACAAGGCAAAATTTCCTCCGGATGTAGATGCAATAACCCCCATTTCAACAGAGAACTCACCAGTAGGTGCTGCCGTTCCAACAACCCAGTCAACAGAAGGGGTAGAATTATTACCTACACTCCAATCTGTAGGAGTACTAAAATCTGAAGACCAAATTATATCTCCTTCAGCTTTTGTTTGGTAATGATTTGAGATTGATTTCCCCTGTGTAGTCAATCCATTTTTTTTCGGATAAGACTCAACAGTACTAACTCCAGTGATTCCCTGACCAAAAAGGACAGAGCAAGAGAAAATAGCTGTCGATAATAAAGTTAATTTTTTCTTCATACTTAAGTGTTTTAAACTAATTTACAACATTTTTCTTAAAAAAAAAAGAGGACAGGATTAGAATCCTGCCCTCTTCATAAAAATTTTCTTTAAAAGCCTATTTTTTCACTACAAACTTCTTAGTAACCTTAGATCCGTTAGCAACAAGTGTATATGTATACATTCCTTCTGCCATTGCTGACGTTGAAATCGCCATTGTGTGAGATCCTGCTGCCACATTTGACTCTTCCGCCGAGTAAACAAGCTTTCCTGCCATATCTCTGATTTCAACCGCTACATCTGAACCTTCGTTCAACGAGTATGCGATAGTTGCATTATTAGACGCTGGGTTCGGGTAAAGCGATACATTAGAAGACTCAATCACGTTATCTTCCACGCTTAGG
Organism: Wandonia sp.; assembly: GCF_984588085.1. Taxonomy (NCBI): domain Bacteria; kingdom Pseudomonadati; phylum Bacteroidota; class Flavobacteriia; order Flavobacteriales; family Crocinitomicaceae; genus Wandonia; species Wandonia sp. Next base: position 146,458 of record NZ_CFIGVI010000001.1, on the reverse strand, counting down.
TATGTTCCGAAATCCAATCGTACTACTGGTGCCTGAACAAGATTTCCATCAGATGCAAGACTAATCATTGAGTTATCTCCAACTCCAACTACATTTCCTGCTGTTGTGTATCCTGAGAACGCGATTGGAACAACTGATCCTGTAAAGAAACAAGCAACTGGAAGAATAATATCTCCTGCCTGAAGAGAAACTGGCTCTTCGAACTGAACATCTACCAATCCTCCAAATTCTCCTGCCTTCATTTCATGCTCCATAGAAATCGCTACAAACTCATATCCTGTACCTGGAACAAACTTAAACAACTGAACAAAAAGAATATTATCGATATACTCTGCCTCATCATTCACAGCAGAGACACCTACCTGAACACGTTCCAACTCAGCATCTACGAAAATTTCATAGTCTGTTCCGATCCCCGGATCAAGTGCTTCATTTGACCATCCTGTAAATCCTCCGTTGAAAGAAGCTGCTGTACCGTCGTAGCTATCAACCGCCATCACCTTATTAGTCACTTCAAATGGGTGTACTTTAACATCATCAGCAGTGTTATTCAATGTAATATCCTCTACCGTAGAAACTTCGATTGTTGCATCACCATTTCCTGTAGAAATAGTAATAACATCTCCTGAAACGTATCCTGAACCAGCGTTGTTTACAGTAACCGCAGTAACAACTCCTGAACCATCCGTTACAACATCAACAGTAAGACCTGTTCCTGTACCACCTGTTACAGCAACGTCAGCAGCATCTGCATACCCTGTTCCTCCAACTAGTGAAGTATTATCCAATCCTGTAACAACTCCTGTAACAGGGTTAGCATTCATTAACTGATATGTAAAGTCATAAACACCAACAGTAGCAGGAATTGTATATCCAATTGGTTGATCAACAAATAATGAATCGAATGCCAAAGAAACAACTGAAGAAGCAGGTCCGTCCTGATTATATCCGGCAGCATTTGACACATTCAATAACGCATCAATATCCTGACTTCCTACATTTTGCATTTCTGCTCCAAAAGAAACTTTAGTAGTCCCGTCTACCTGAGTAACAGGAATTTTCGTGTATTTCAATCCTGCTGCACCAACAGAACTGAAAATATCATTGATTTTTACGTCATTTTCAAATCCTTCTACGATACGCATGTTATCAACAAACCAACCATAAGTTATATAAGACATACTTTGACCATTCATTCCTCCGTTCCAGTAAAGACGTATCATAACACTTGAAACATCACCTGAAAGGTATGGTTCCAGATTAAATCTACGTGTCATCGGTTTGTCGTATTCTGAACCTCCTGAAGCCGTCAACATCTCCAAATCATTGTTTGTCGCAACTGTAACCCATGAGGCACCACCTGTCAAACTGATCTGAACAACCTGAGAATCTGCAAACAAAGCTCCATATTGCTCAAATTCAAGATGAGGAACCGGTACACCTGTTAAATCGATTGAACCAGTATATGTCAACGTAAAAGGACCAGCATTAACTTGATTTCCTTGAGTAGGGTCATTATTGGCAAATCTAGCAAATTCACCAGAAGTCCCCATATCTCCTCCGCTGCTATATCTCCAGCTATTTGCTACAGTTGCTCCAATAGACCAACCGTTTGTCTCATAAGCATTTCCAGGCCCTGCTGCAACCCACTCTGTAGCATCCTCAAATTCATTTTCCCAAACAGTGTCACCACCTGCTTTTTCAATAGAACCTACATTAAGATTAGGTTTAAGGACAGATGTATTTAATTCTGCTCCTTTTGTTACATCTTCTGCTAGTAACATTTTCTTTGCCTGCCCCATAGAAACACCTGAAGCTAAAAGCAAAGTAGAAAATAGAATAACTTTTCTTTTCATGATTATTAAATTAATAAGTTCCGAAATTAATAAAAAAACTCTGATAATCCATAATAAACAGTACAATTAACAAGGGTTAAAAGATTCTAACATTTTCTTTCCTATCTTTTAAAAAAGCTAATTTCTCTCTTAGACTTTCTAACTCTGTTCGTGATAATACAGATTTAAAAACAATCTCTTCAGAATTATCGTATTTCTGTAAAATCTCCCCCTGCCCATCTACCAATTGAGAATGACCATCATATTCAATACCATTACCATCTGTGCCAACCCGATTTACTGCCAACACATAGCACTGATTTTCAACTGCTCTTGCAGGAACAAGAATATCCCAATGTTTAATTCGTCTTGTTGGCCAGTTCGCATTATACACTAAAAGGTCATACAACGGTTTCCCGTCTTTCCCAATACTATTTCTAGCCCCTTCAGGAAAACGAAGATCAAAACAAACCTGAAGTTTTATCCGCCAACCTTTGAATTCTAAAATCTTCTCAGTCATCCCGGGACTAAAAACTTTTTCCTCGCCGGCAAGTGAAAAAAGATGCATTTTATCGTATTTTTTTATATGCCCGTCAGGAAATACTGCAACCATCCGATTATAAAACAGACCTTCCTCCTCTATTATGAGAGAAGCTATCGTAAGACAATTGTATCGGGCACTCACCTTTTTTAACCAATCAACCCCTTCAGATTGGCTCATCGTTTCTGCCAACGGTTTTGCGTTCATCGTAAAACCGGTATGGAACATTTCAGGGAAAAGTAAAACATCTACATCAGACAAATCACTTCTCTCAAGTAAATTCTCAAAATGCTCCAGATTCTTCCCTTTATCCTCCCAGAATTGTCTGGATTGAACACCCGCGACTACTAAATCTGACATAATATATCTCCTGCTTTTGAAAGCGTCTCTTCATCCTTTGCAAAGCATAGACGCAGGTAGTTTGTAAAAGGTTGGGAAGTATAAAAAACAGACAAAGGAATCGTTGCTACCCCTTTCTCTTTTGTCAACCAGACCGCATAATCGACATCTTCCATGTCGGTAACACCTGAAATATCGACTACCTGAAAATAAGTGCCGGAACAAGGCATCAACTTCAAAGAGGATTCACTCAAACTATTAGACAAAACCTCTTGCTTGGCTCTGTAAAATCCAGCAAGTTCTTTTATTTCAAAAATCTTTAGATATTCTGCTATCGCAGATTGGGCAAAATGGCTTACTGAAAAGACCAGGAATTGATGCACTTTCAGAATCTCTTTCATGATTTTATCCGGAGCTGTAAGATACCCGACTTTCCAACCTGTCGCATGCAAAGTCTTGCCAAAAGATGAAATACAAATTAACCGGTCAAAAAGTTGAGGATAATAATTAAAACTTACGGGCTCACCTAAAAAATTAATGAATTCATACACCTCATCTGCAAGAATGAAACAATCCGGGTACTTTTCAAGAACACCTACCAGACTATCCATTTGTGCTTTGGTAAAAACGGTTCCTGTTGGATTATGCGGATTATTAACAATAATCATTCGTGTCCGTGAATTTAAAGCATCCTCTATCGCATCTATATCTAACCTGAATTGACGATCTAAAGATACATGAACCGCTTTCGCTTTTACAAGGTCAACCGCAGGTCTGTAGCAATCATAAGCGGGATCAATGATCAACACCTCATCCCCTTCATTAACGAGAGCCTGAACAACCGTAAAAATTGCTTGCGTTGCTCCTGCTGTAACCAAAATGTCATCAACACCAATCTTCCGTTGATATTCCTGATCAACCACTTGCCTAATCTGCTCACGTAATGTAAGAAGGCCTTGCATAGGTGCGTATTGATGAACATTTTGATGGATGGTGTCAGCTAGAATCCTTTTAAAGTCTTCCGATACCGGAAAACCAGGAAAACCCTGCGACAGGTTGATTGCACCTGTCTCTGCAGCCAAAGCGCTCATTTGTGTAAATATGGTTGTTCCTACATTAGGAAGCTTTGATGTAAGTCTCACTTTTGTATCTTTGGTGTTTTATTTGGATAAAGTTAAAATGAAAAAACGAATTTTAAGTTTACTGACAGTATCATTCTTTTTGTTGACTGCCTGCAGCTCAAAAAATGAACTGTGTACTTGTATCGAAAAGGGAGATGAGCTCAATCAATTTTCCAGCGAACTACTGAAAAGTGACGTCATTACTGAAGAGCAGGAAGAAAAACTCCAATTACTTAGAGAAGAGGTAGATGAAATTTGTGATCAGTTTAAAGAAATGGGACCCGAGCAATTATACGAGCTCAGAAATGAATGTGGAAATTTCCCTGAACCCTGATCCAACAATCACTTTCCGGACACTTCAGTTATTGCCGCCATTTTCAACTGTTTGATCATACTCACCAAGCCATTTGCTCGTGTTGGTGAAAGATGCTCCTGTAATCCGATTTCTTTTATAAAACCTAATTCGGCCTTTGCAATATCTTCAGGACTCTGATGAGACAGCACACGAATTAACAACCCTATTATTCCCTTTGTGATAATCGCATCAGAATCAGCCGTAAAGACCATCTCATCTCCTTCTTTTTCTGCATGCAACCAAACCCGACTCTGGCAACCTTTAATAAGCCTGTCATCTGTCTTATATTTTTCATCGATCAACGGAAGTTCTTTTCCGAGTTCAATAATGTATTCGTATTTATCCATCCAGTCATCATAAACTGAAAATTCATCAACGATTTCTTCTTCTATTTCCTTAATTGTCTTCATTTGTTTTCTTTACTTCAGCATTCCTACCGCTCTGTTTAGAGCATTTATCATACTATCCACTTCCTCTTTCGTATTATAAAAAGCAAATGATGCTCTTATTGTCCCTGGAATGTTATAAAAATCCATTATAGGCTGAGTACAATGATGACCAGTTCGTACAGCAATTCCCATCTTATCTAATAACGTTCCCACATCATAAGGATGAGTTCCTTCTATTAGGAAGGAGATCACACTGGTTTTGTTTTCAGCTTCTCCATAAATTTTCATTCCTTCGATCTCCATCAATCTATCGGTAGCATACTCCAACAACTCCGATTCGTACTTCTGAATAGCATCCATATCCAGCGTTTTAAGATACTCAAATGCTTTTCCAAGACAAATCCCCCCTGCAATATGCGGTGTCCCTGCCTCAAATTTATGTGGCAAAGTATTATAGGTAGTTTTCTCAAATGTTACTGTGGCTATCATATCCCCCCCACCCTGATAAGGAGGCATCTGATTTAACAGTTCTTGTTTTCCATACAAAATTCCAACTCCAGTCGGACCAAATACCTTGTGTCCTGAAAGAGCAAGAAAATCACAATCCATTTCTTTCACATCCACTGCCATGTGCTGCACACTCTGCGCTGCATCTACAAGAACTTTGGCACCAACTAAATGTGCCCAATCAATTATTTTCTTAATTGGATTAATAGTTCCCAGAGCATTTGAAATATGAGTAACTGCCACCATTTTTGTTTTTTCCGAAAGCATTTCTTTATACGCCTCAAGATCCAACTCCCCGGATTCAAACATCGGTATTACCCGAAGCACACATCCTTTTCGCTCACAAAGCATCTGCCAGGGAACGATATTCGAGTGATGTTCCATCGCAGAAATAATAATCTCATCTCCCTCTTTCAACAGTTCTCCAAAAGAGAAAGCAACCAAATTTATACTATCGGTTGTGCCTTTTGTGAACAATATTTCGTTGGAATTACTCACCCCAAGACAACTTGCTATCAATGCCCGTGCATCTTCATAAGCCTGAGTTGCAACCTGACTTAGATGGTGTACTCCTCTATGAATATTTGCGTTGTATTTTGAGTAGTACGCAGTAATCGCATCCAATACAATTTGTGGTTTTTGTGCAGTTGCTCCGTTATCAAAGTAAACCAACTGTTTATCCCCAACCTTTTCCGAAAGAATCGGAAAATCGTTTCTAATCGCATATACATCAAACACATCAGACATAGCTCTTCTTCTCTTTTTTGCAAAGTTACAAATCAAATACGAGCAACATGAATATTTGAACGGAAATAGAATTTATAAGCCCCCTTATCTACTTATTTTATAGTTTTACACCCCTTTTCTTTGAGAATTATTAAGTAAATTGCGTCCAAAGATTACGATACAATGATTGTCAAAATAAAAAACACATCCGAACAAGGACTCCCGGCCTATGAGACACCTCTTTCTGCCGGAGTTGACTTACGGGCAAACAATACGCATTCAATTACATTACAACCTCTGGAAAGAACATTGGTTAAAACCGGTCTTTTTTTGGAAATACCGGCCGGTTATGAAGCTCAGGTGCGACCAAGGAGTGGATTAGCCCTAAAAAAAGGAATCACTGTTTTAAACTCTCCTGGCACTATTGATGCAGATTACAGAGGTGAAATCGGTGTCATCCTCATCAATTTGTCTAACGAACCTGTTACTTTGGAAAATGGAGAACGTATTGCTCAACTGGTATTTGCCAAAGTAGAACAGGCAACATGGGAAGTAACTTCCGACTTATCAGAAACAAAGCGAGGTGCAGGGGGGTTTGGAAGCACCGGTACAAAATAAATTTAACGACTTAAAACGAAATTAGATAGATGAAAATTATTGTTCCAATGGCTGGTAGAGGTAGCCGTTTGCGTCCTCATACATTAACTACACCCAAACCTCTTATTCCTGTGGGAGGAAAACCAATTGTCCATCGGCTTGTTGAAGATATCGCAGCTGTTTGTAACGAACCTATAGAAGAAATTGGTTTTGTGATCGGGGACTTTGGTAGTGAAGTTGAACAGGAACTTATTGAAGTAGCTGAAAAGCTAGGTGCCAAAGGACATATATTTCATCAAACAGAGCCTTTGGGGACGGCTCATGCAGTTCTTTGTGCCGAGCCTTTACTCAATGGAAAAGTTGTTGTCGCGTTTGCAGATACTTTATTTAAGGCCGACTTCACCATGGAGGATAATGTCGATGGTGTACTTTGGGTAAAACAAATCGAAGACCCCAGTTCTTTTGGAGTAATCAAAATGAATGAAAACAAGGAAATAGTTGATTTTGTAGAGAAACCTCAAACGTTTGTTTCCGATCTGGCTATGATAGGCATTTATTATTTCAAAAAGGGTGAAGAACTAAGAGCAGAAATTAATTATCTCATTGATAACGCTATTATCAAAGGGGGCGAGTATCAGCTCCCGGACGCTTTAAGAAGACTAACTGAAAAGGGCACTAAATTTAAGCCCGGAGAAGTTTCAGAATGGTTAGACTGTGGAAATAAAAACGTTACTGTACACACCAATCAGCGGGTACTGGAGTACGACAGAGAAAAAGGACTATCCACAATTAGCAGCCAGGCAAACATTGTCAATTCAGTCATTATACCTCCCTGTTTTATCGGAGATCATGTAACTGTGACAAATAGTGTAATCGGGCCCCATGTTAGTCTTGGAAGCAATTCAAAAGTAAAGAGTTCGGTGATCTCTAATTCGCTGATTCAAAATGGTACGGAAATTGATTCTTCTAATCTAAAGAATTCAATGATCGGAAATAATTGTAAAGTCACCGGCAGATCAAGCGATCTGAGTATTGGCGATTATTCAACAAGTAAAGAATGAAATTTTTTTGGCATATAACTCTGTTTCTTTGTTTCCTCTTATTTGCAGGAAATACAGCTCTTGCGCAAAAGAAAAAGCGAGATAAGAAGAATAAAACGGAAGAGCGTATACGTGAAGAAGCGAAAGAATCTGCCTTAACTCTTCCTGGAGAGCGGACTCCTTATAAGGCTAAATTTTATGAAGCTTTACGATTAAAAACTGTAGGAGATTACAATGGTGCAGTAGCTTTATTTGAGGAATGCATAAAAATGAATCCTGAAGATGATGCGGTGCTATACGTACTTGCTAATTTTTATGCAGGAAACAGACAAACAACAAAAGCCAAAAACTACATAGAAAAAGCATACGCTATCGACCCTGATAATATTTGGTATCTCGAACTTTTAGCATATATCCAGCAAAATTCAGGAGACTACGATCAAGCAGAAGAAAGTTACAAAAAGCTTACGGATATTGAGCCTTACAATCTTGACTGGCTCTATTATTATTCAGAAGCACAGTTATATAACAGCAATATCAAAGGAGCTATATCTACTTATGACAGAATGATTGAAGAGGCAGGTCCTATTCCTGATCTTGTTCATCGAAAAATTGAAATGCTGGTAGATCAGGGAGAAACCGAAAAAGTTGTCACTGAATTACGTGGACTCATGAATGAATACCCCGATTCTCCTGAATATGCTGCTATGCTCTTGGATTATTACAAGAGTCTGGGTAAAGAGTCTGAGATTATTAGTCTTCTGGATGAGATGCTTGAGAAAGATCCCAATAACCCTCATACGTTGCTCGCAATGGCAGATTACTATAATTCAAAAGGGGATAAGCAAAAAACATATGAATATTTAAAGAAAGCGTTCGCTAGTCAGGCTTTAGAGATTGATTCAAAAATAAAGCTCTTAATAGACATCCATGATAATCAGAATCCGATCGATCAGGAAGCCTTTGAATTATTGGAGATTCTGATTAAAATGCACGGTGCAGATGCCAAAACCTATTCTATTCAGGGAGATTTTTTTCTAAAAAATGGTAACAGACAAGAAGCTTTGGAAGCATTCCGAACTGCCCTCCAATTTGATAAAACTAAATATCCGATTTGGCATGAAACCCTTTATCTGGCTTTTATGTTAGGGCAATACGAAAATCTCTATCAGGATAGTAAAGCAGCTCTTGAGTATTTCCCAACGATCTCCAATATCTATTTGTTTGCCGGTGTTGGGGCATTATCAACCGGAAGAACTGACGAGGCGATTGAATATTTAACAATAGGGAAAGATTTCGTTGTAAAAGACAAACTGCTCTCTGCTGAGTTTGATTTTTATCTCGGTGAAGCGCATATGGCAATCAAGGAATACGATAAGGCTCTTACTCACTATAAAAATGCACTATCGGAAGATCCTTCTAATGCTGTTTATCTAAACAATTTTGCTTATAAACTAGCTGTGCATAATGTACACCTTGACGAAGCTCTGAAAGCCATACAATCCGCAGATCGAATAAGTCCTGACCAACCCAACTTTCTTGACACTTATGCCTGGATATTATTCAGAAAATCAGATTATAATGAAGCTCTTGTGAAAATAAAAAAAGCATTTTCATTTTCCCCTAAAAATGCTGTTATAGCAGAACATTATGGTGATATTCTTTTTAAACTGGGAGAGAAAGATGAAGCTAAAGAATTATGGTTAACTTCGCGCGATTTAGGAAATAAAGATGAAGTGCTGGAGAGAAAAATTGAAACAGGTGAATATTATGAGCGCAATCCGTAATAATCACTTCAAGTGGATTGTAGTGGCCGGGCTTGTATTGATTTCATGCTCCAAAAAAAGTTTGGACAGCGGATTCGGAAAAATTGAAAGGAAACGCACATCAGAGCTTGTTCAACATTTAGAAGAATTATCAAAAACGGAGTGGGACTTCTTATCTACCAAAATTGCGATACGATTTTCTTCTCGCGAGCAAAGGCAAAGTTTCAAGACAACCTTGAAAATGAAAAGAGACAGTGCAATAAATGCCACTATTACTTTTGCTGCTATTCCTATAATCAATTCTGTTTTAACCTACGATTCACTGAAAGTTGTCAATAAAAAGGACAAATGCTTTATCTTGGCTGATTTAGATATTCTAAAAGATAAATTCGAAATCCCATTTGATTTTCCTCAGGTAGAAGAATTGTTATTAGGACTTCCTCTTGCCTGGGAAACAGACGAAAAATACCACCAGTTGGATGATACAAGATATTACATTGTTAGCTCACATAAAAAGCGCTTCATTAATCGTCGGGAAAGCCGACCAGAAAACAATATCCTCATCAGATACTTTCTACACCCTCAAACATTGGATTTGGAACAAATAGCACTGGATAGTCCGCAGGACACTCTATCCATACGGATACAGTTTTATGATCGCTACACAGATATGGGAATTCCACTTCCTCAGAGAACTGAATTGGAGATTTTTACTCCACGTGATACAATTGCGGTAGAAATGAAATTTCAAAAACCTGAAATAGAAAAGGAAAAGACCATATTTTTGACTATTCCTGACAGCTATGAAGAATGTAACTAGTTACATATTGTTTTTACTCCTTTTTACTCTCTCACCTGTTTTTTCCCAACAGAAAAGTGAGAAGCTAAAAAAAGAACAGGCACAACTTGAAAAACAGATTCAGGCCACCAAATCTTTGCTGGAAACTACCAAAAAAGGAACTGAAAAAAGTTTTCAGGAATTACAGCTCACAGAACAGAATATTCGTTTTCGGGAACAATTACTTGAGAATATTGATCAACAGATAAAAGCCACTGACAATAGAATCCAGGATATTGAGTCTTCAATCGTTTCTTTAAATGCCAAAATTGAAAGCTTAAAGGAGCAGTACCGGGCAATGGTGTTCTACGCTTATAAAAAGCGAAATAAATACGATCGTATTATGTTCATCTTTTCCAGCGATAACTTCAATCAGGCTTACAAAAGAATGGTCTATCTGGAAAAAATAAAAGAAATCCGACTGCGTCAGGTACTTCTTATTCGACAAAATCAAGACCTTCTTGCAAAGGAAAGTGTAGAACTAAACGATCAAAAGCAGGAATCTTTAAAACTGGCAAGTACAAAACGTGCAGAAAGAGAAGCCCTTATAGCTGACAAAGAGAATCAACAGAAACTCTACAATGAATTTAAGTCACGCGAAAATGAACTACTTACCAAACTAAGAGAGGAAGAACGAAAAAAGGCTGCATTACAGGCAGAAATTCAAAAAGCAATAGCACGTGAACTGGAGGAAGCTAGAAAAAAAGCTGAAGCAGAACGTCTTGCCCGGGAACGTGCGGCAAAAGAAAAAGCTGAAAAAGAAGGTGGAGTAGCTGTTGTTCCTAAAGAAAATGTAAATGATGCCGCTGAAAAATTTGGTCTGACACCTGAAGCCAGGTTAATCGGTAGCGATTTTACTACAAATAAAGGAAAGCTTCCTTATCCCGTAGAAAGTGGAACCATTACTGAAAAATTCGGAAAGAATCCCCACCCTACAGTTCCTCACATATACACCTACAATAATGGTGTTGATATAAGTACTGCCAAAGGAGCTAATGTCAGAGCTGTTTTTCAGGGAGAAGTTACCTCTGTTTTAAGTATTCCCGGAGCTGGTAAGGTAGTGATTATTAAACATGGAAACTATAGAACGGTGTACTCTAACCTTCAGGATGTCTACGTGGATAAAGGCACCAAAATCTCTGTAAAACAGGTTATAGGGACATTGCTACCCCAAGGAAATATATCAATAGCGCACTTCGAAATTCATGAAGTAAAAGCTAACTCAGTAGAAAAACTAAACCCTTCCTACTGGTTAAGCAATTAAAAAAGCTGCCCCGTCAGAGGCAGCCTTTTAGGTGTAGGTTAGGGTTACATTGAACTAAGCTGATTTTGCCAACTCTCCATGATTAAGAAGTACAAGGTCTTTTACTTCTATTTCTGTGGAGTAGTGACTTTTCCCGTCTTTTCCGCGAAAAAAACGTGATCTCAATTTACCCTCGATCGCTATTCTTGCTCCTTTATGAGCAAACTCTTCTAGAACTATGGCCCATTTTCCCCAGGCAACTATTTTGTGCCATTGATTTTCTGTTTCGACTTTTCCTTCCAGCCCCTTGCGGTACTCCCGGGTTGTCAAAGCAAAACGCACCATTTTCTTTCCTGATGATGTTGTAATTACAGCAGGTTCCTTTGTTAGGCTCCCTATCAGGTGTACATGATTTACTGGTGTATTCATAATCGGTAAGTTTTAAGGTTAATTTTTCTTTCCTAAGAGCAATACATCTGATGCCTCTATTTCCGTAAAGTACTTCTTGTCGCCATTCTTGTCATCATAGCTCCGGGTAATAAGTTTACCTTCGACCATAATTTCCTGTCCTTTACTTACATAGTTCTCAAAAATACCAGCAAGTTTTCCCCATGCAACAACCGTATGCCACTGGGTGCTTTCAACTCGCTCTCCATTTTTATTTCGATATGACTCACTTGTTGCCAATGTTAAACGCACAAATTTACGTCCGTTTTCAAAATTTCGAACTTCAGGCTCAATTCCTGTGCGTCCTACTAATGCTACTTTGTTTCTTAACGTGCTCATACTGTTAATTTTTAATGTTAGTTAATTTCAACACGTCGAGTGAGTTTGTAATCAATCGACACTGCAAAGTTGAGACAGCATCAAAAAGTTTTTCGTTTATTAATTATTTGTATACGGAAGTTATTCGTTTGAAATCATTTGAAAAATGTTTTTATACCTGATAATAAAATACTTAACCTTGAATAAGGTTTGTATAAGGTGAGTAATTCAATAAGAAAATAGTAGATAATAAAAACATTTAATGCCTTCTGAAATGATCTGAAGGCATTAAAATACAGGTATGAAAACTAGTTCAGTGATAGATCCTTCTTCTAAGATTTAAACTTTAAAGCGTAAACTGATTTATAAGAGTCGGGATTCTGGAAAAAAGAATCTAGCTCTTCTCTGGATTCCTTTTCAACAAAAGACATTAGCGGCTGCTCTACTTCAAACAACCTTACAATTGATTTCCTGATTTTATTATCCCACTCCTTATAATAAGTGTCAAAATCATCTGGTTTAATTACTTTTCTGCAATTAGCCGAGCCACAACTAACCTCCATAGGATAAGTCAGGTTAAAAATCCCGTATTCGTCAGTAATCTGTTCCCCTTTTTGGATATTGCGAATAGCTATTTCAAAACCATATCCGGTACTTATTGTATTACAATTACAACAGTGATTTACATATTTCGCAAAATCCCAGCTGATTATACGGTTCCCGTTCTGATCAATATAGGAATACTTCTCTATAACTTCTTTTACTTCCTCAGAATGCAACAGGTAATCGGTAGGAGTAACCACTAACTCCAAAGAGTCTTTTACGTATACAATTGTTCCTTCGGGAATATCATCAGTTGCAAACACACCGTATCCCACATGGTCATCAATGAACCTCAGTTCAGTTTTCGGATGAATCATAAAACCATCAATTTACTAATTAATGCCCCCTCGGCCTCATCCCTTTAGTAGGTGACTATCGCTTACTCAGCAGTACTCAATTTTTCATCGAATTTATAGTATTTTCTATTTCAAAAATCAATTTCAATAAAAAATTCAAGCTTAAACATAAAACAATGAAAATCAGTCAAAAAACACACTTAGTCAACCAATTCCAAACCATTGTCTTTCCCTTTATCTATCGCAGGGATTCCATCTACCATCCATTTTGGTGCGGGCTTGTTCAACAAATAATGATCGAAAAATTGCTTCATCCGAATACTTAAATCTCGTCGGTTAGATTCCTTCATCAGGTTATGTTTATCTCCGTTGTAATTTAACAACCAAACAGGTTTATTTAATCGTCTCAACCCCATAAACAACTCTATTCCCTGATACCATGGAACAGCACCATCATTATCATTGTGCATAATTAAAAGAGGTGTTTTTACATTCGGAAGACCAAATAACGGTGAGTTTTCCACATAACGCTCCGGTTCTTCCCAAATGGTTCCTCCAATACGACTTTGTGTTCTTTCATACTGAAACATCCGGCTAAAACCACTTCCCCATCGAATTCCTCCATAGGCAGAGAACATATTCGCCACCGGAGCACCCGCCATAGCAGCCTTATATCTATTCGTCATCGTTATAAGCTGCGCTGTCTGATAACCTCCCCAACTCTGTCCCTGAAGACCCATCCTTTCTGAATCAGTAAACGGATATTTCTTTAAGACATAATCTGTCCCGGAAACAATACAATCGTAAGCTGACTCTGCCGGATTCCCTGCTTCATACCTGATATCCGGAATGAATACAACATAACCTGATGAAGCATATTCTGTCGGAAAAATAATGGATGCTGTTGGCCGCGGCACCCAGTGTCTGTGCAGGTTATCACTATTCAATTCGTAAAAATATACCAATAAAGGATACTTTTTCTCTGGATCAAGATTTTCAGGCGTATAAAGTAATCCCTGAAGCTTCTTTCCGGAAGGAGTTTTCCATTTAATCAACTCAACATTCGCCCAATTATAATTTTCCTGTTGGGGATTAGTATGTGTCACTACTTTAGGGTTTGTAAACTCCACATCTGTTACCCACAATTCCGGATAATTGCTTACAGTTGATCTCCGGTAAGTAACGACATCACTTTCCTCGGACTTGCTGAACCCAAATAGAGCCGCATTGTCCTCCATTCGTTTTACAAGGTTCCATTGCTCATCAATAGTAAAAATTGCTTCTTGTTTTGTTTTATCATCCTGAGACTTGATCCACACCCGCTGCGGGTTATAATATAAACTATCTTTATCCCATTGTATTACTTCATAATTTTGAGGATAACTCTTTTCCGAAGCAATTGAAATATTTCGGTAAGACGTCCCATTATACCGGACTCTGTATAAATCGTGTTTGGCCATTAGCCAAAGATGTGTTTTGCTGTTTTCCCAATATACTTTGTTAATTGCTGTAGGTTTGTAAGGTTGTCCGTTATTATCCTCCAACCAATCCGCATCAAAACCACAAGTAAGACAATTGGTCCTATCCGCAACAAAATCATGCAGCATATACTCTTCCTTTTTAGAGTCAAAATACACAGCTTTTGTTCCTTCCGGATCTAAATGGATATATTCTGTACATCCCTCTAAAAACAATTGCGGTTCAACATCTTCAATACGGATAAAATAATAATCCTTTTTCCAGGGGAAACTCCAGCCAGACTCCCATCTGTAACGCTCATTACTGGAAAGCAAAAAATAACCCGTACGATGTTTACTAAAAGAAACTACCTGCATCGAATCACTTTCTAAAACTCCTAACTTACCGGTTGTCCAATCATAGAAACTGAGAAAATTTTCTTTTTGCTTTCTCTTTAAACTCATCAGCTGTTGGGGTTGAATTTCATCATCTTGCCATCCCCATATATCCACTTTTACCTTCTCATCTTCTGTTAGTGTATCTTGTTGCTCTCTTTCAGGAAGTGGAGATGTCCCAAAGAATAATCGATCGGCATCCTCTGCAAACACAAGATTACCATACTCACTGGGACCATGACCTTTAGGCATCCCTCTAAATAAGCTGTCAATTACTAATTGAGGCTGATCCGTTTCCAAATCAGTAATAAATAGTTCGAAATGTTTATTCTTTTCAACAGTATCTCTGCTCGCCAAAAAAGCAATTTTACCCTCTCTGGAGTTCCAGACCACCTTACCTACCGAAGTAAAGGGTCCAAAAAATTGATTTTTTGAAGGGTCTTTCAAATTACGAACATCTAACGTGTACACATCTTTACTTTCTCTTTTCTGGTGCGTAACAAAACTTATATACCTTCCACTATCACTGAAATGATAGTCAGTAACATCCAATATTTGTTCTTTTTCATACGTAACCGGATTAAATAAGGTAACTAATTTTCCTTTCGAATCAGGTCGTTCCTTTCCTTTCTTCTTTCTCTTCTTTTTTTTCCTCTTCTTCCCTTTTTCAAGAGGTAATTCATTTGAATTCGTTCGGTACATTAACCAATCAGAAAAAGAAGTGACCTTAACATCCAGAAGGTTTGCAATATAAAATGACGTATCCCGCCCCGGAATATGGATCCACAAAGAATCTTTTGGAAGTTTATCCTTTTTGACTTTTTTGATTTCCAATTTCCGAATTGTATCAAACTGTGGTCGGATTTTGGCAACAAAGAACAAATCATTATTTCCAATTTGAAAATCATATCCTCGCACCAATGTATCCGCATCAGTACTATTCAGGTTTTTGTAGCTTAAAAAGCCATCTCCCCGATAAGGGGCTGTTTCATAAAATAGTATTCTTCCGGATCGGGAAATTCCGGTTTTTTTCAAAGACTTCCACTCGTCATATTGCTCATGCGTCAACTCCACTTTTTGGGAAAATCCTTGTAAAGCTGTAAAAAAAGATAAGACCAACAACCACTTATTCATTCTAAGGTACTTTTCGCTAAAAATACACAGATTTCGCTGAACGCAAAAAGTCTGTTCAAGAGACTTTCGTTAGGTATAAATACCGAAAAACAAAAACAATCTGCCTATTACGCTGTTTTATCTTGTAAAATCAATTGTTTGTCTATATATTTGAGTTGTGCAACCCAAAACTAGACACAAATAATGTTGGCGGAAATTACCATGAAAAAAATTATTATCGGAAAATGGTATGATCTCGGGACTATCGAAATCGGCTATTTGGATGGTGCAATTTACTATGCCCGACTAAAAAAGGACGAAACAATGACCTTGGATTGTCTCAGGAAGTCTATTGACTTTCGTAAAGAATATGGTATTGAAGACGCTTACCTTATACTTGAATTCGGAGAATTTTCCACTACAGATTTAGACACACGTTTATTTTCAATGAACAGGACGGACGAGCCTTTTAAAGCCGAAGCTTTTGTCACCAATAACCTGGCACAGAAAATAATTGTAGACAATTATGTCAAACTTAACAAGAGGAAAATTCCGTTTGCGCGATTTGACTCTTCTGAAGAAGCCTTCTCATGGATTGAAAGCTTGAAAAAATTGGAAAAATCAGCGTAACTTCGCGCTTCATGAAGATAAAGTTAGTCTGTGTAGGGAAAACAGGGAAAGATTTTCTGGAAAAGGGAGAAGAAGAATACATAAAGCGATTAGCCAAATATGTCCCCTTTGAAAAAGTTGAAATCCCTGACATTAAAAATGCAAAAAAACTCACCCACGAGCAAATAAAAGAACAGGAAGGAATTGCAATTCTTAATAAAGTTCAATCAACTGATCATCTCGTCCTGTTAGATGACAAGGGAAAAATGTATACCTCTATTCAGTTTGCTGACTACTATCAGAACTTGTTTAACAGAGGAATAAAAACAACTGTTTTTGTAATTGGAGGTCCGTATGGTTTTAGTGAAACTGTCTATCAGAGAGCCAATGAAAAGCTCTCTCTCTCCAAAATGACTTTTTCTCATCAGATGATTCGTCTTTTTTTTCTGGAACAAACGTATAGATCAATGACTATTCTTCGGAATGAGCCGTATCACCATGAGTAGCAAAGAAATGCTTCTACTTCAAATCAGAAATAATCCGGTGTAAATCTTCGTGGTTTTGTATCACTAAATAGTCTTTCTTTCCCTTCTCCATTACCTGCTTTCCTCCAATGGCCAAAACTCCAGAGTAAAATGCTCTCACCTTTCGAACGTGTTCATCAAGTGCATTATCATCTGCATTTACTACCCAGGAAGTAACCAGAAAATCAGGTTGGATCTGTTTTACAATCGCCTCCAGTGCATCCAAAGGAACTGATTGTCCCAGATAGAAAACTTTCCACCCCTCTTCTTTTAAAATATAGTGATAAAACAACAGTCCCAACTCATGCCATTCATGCTCCGGAAGATAAAGTACAGCTCTCCGTTCGGGATCCTCTACTTTCGTCCTTACCTTATCAATGGAAGCGATAATCTTCTGACGGATCAGGTGGGCTACAAAATGCTCCTGCGCCGGATTAATCGTCCCAACGAGCCACATAATACCAATTTTGTCGAGGAAAGGAATAACATAATGTGAAAATGCAACTTCCATTCCTTTCTCTTTTACCAGATCATCAAAGACCGAATTAAAAAGAGTTTCGTCCAATCGCAATAATGAAAGCACCAACTGCTCAACAGAACTATTTTCCAGTGATTTATTATATAACTTTTGTACCCTTGACGACCGTTCCTCAGGTGTCATTTCTGCAATAAAAGAAATCTTTAACCCATTATTAACCAGAACTGAAACTAACAATATCGTTTGTAGATCTTCATCTGAATATGTTCTTACATTCGTATCGGTACGACAAGGTTCCAACAAGCTATAACGCTTCTCCCACATACGTATCGTATGCGCCTTGATCCCCGTTAAACTTTCAAGATCTTTTATCTTGTACTCTGCCATACGGTTAGAACAACCCTCCGTAGATTAAGTTCACAAAAAAATAGTTCCGATGAAAAATTAGTTGATTTTAGCGTACTTCCCCCCCCGGATTCATGTCCTTTTCCGGAGAAACAAAAGCAAGGTTTCCGTTAGCGTCTTCTGCCATTAAAATCATTCCCTGAGACTCAACCCCTCTGATTTTTCTTGGAGCCAGATTAAGTAAAACACTAACTGTCTTTCCAATAACCTCTTCTGCTGAATAGTACTCAGCTATACCTGAAACGATCGTTCTTTTATCAATTCCGGTATCTACTAAAAGTTTTAAAAGTTTATCAGCCTTAGGAACTCGTTCTGCTTCGAGGATTTTACCCAATCGAATATCCATCTTGACAAAATCATCAAAACTAATAAGTTCTTTTTGTGGTGTCATATCGCTCGCTTTATCAACATTCAATTTTTGTGATGCTTTTAATTTCTCCAACTCCTGTTCAACAAATTCGTCGTCAATCTTACCAAATAAGATGGAAGGCTTGTTAATCGTATCACCTTCCTTTAAAAGATCCATGCGTCCGGCTTCTGCCCATTTCAACTCCGACAGATTTAAGAAGCCGGCAATTTTATCCGCTGTACCCGGCAAGAAAGGACGAAGAACAACAGACAAATTAGCTGAAATCTGTAACGCAATGTTCATAATTGTTTTTACGCGCTCCGGATCCTGTTTTACCAGTTTCCATGGTTCAGTATCGGCAAGATACTTATTTGCCATACGCGCCAGATTTATAGCTTCGCTTTGAGCTTCCCGGAACTTATATCTATGAATTAGAGCAGCAATTCGCTCCGGAACCTGTTTTACTTCAGCCATGAGCTTTTTATCCTCCTCTGTTAATTCTCCCTGAGGAGGAACTGCCCCTTCGTAGTACTTATGAGACAATACCAAAGCCCGATTAATGAAATTACCGAGAATATCAGCTAACTCATTATTTACGCGCGCCTGAAACTCTTTCCAGGTAAACTCAGCATCCTTCGACTCCGGAGCAATGGCCGTCAGTGTATATTTCAATTCGTCCACTTTATCCGGGTGATCTGCTAAAAATTCATGCAGCCAAACTGCCCAGTTTCGGGATGTTGAAAATTTGTCTCCTTCCAGATTTAAAAACTCGGATGCAGGAACATTATCCGGAAGGATAAACTCACCATGGGCTTTCAGTAAAATCGGGAAGATAATCGCATGGAAAACAATATTATCTTTTCCTATAAAATGAATCAACTTCGTATCTTCATTTTTCCAGTAATCTTCCCAGTTCTTCCCTGTATCTTTTGCCCACTGTTTAGTGGCTGAAATATAACCAATCGGTGCATCTAACCAAACGTATAATACTTTTCCGTCAGCGCCTTCGACAGGAACAGGAATCCCCCAGTCAAGATCTCTTGTCATTGCACGGGGCTTTAATCCTCCGTCAATCCAGGACATACATTGGCCTATCACCTGGTTTCTCCATTGTTTAGGGTCATGATGCTGTTTCCCTTCCAACATCCCCTCTTTAATCCATCCTCTCAGCCATTCTTCATGCCTGTCCATTGGAAGGAACCAGTGAGATGTTGATTTCAACACAGGACGTGATCCGCTCAACGTTGATATCGGGTTAATCAACTCAGTGGGACTTAAAGTCGTCCCACATTTTTCACATTGATCTCCGTATGCTCCCTCACTGTTACAATTCGGACACGTTCCGGTTATGTATCTGTCTGCAAGGAATTGTTTATATTCCTCGTCATAATATTGTTCTGTAGTTTCCTGGATAAACTGCCCTTCATCATCCAGCTTTTTAAAGAAATCCTGAGCTGTTTTGTAATGAAGTGGATCGGATGTCCGGTGAAAAATATCGAGAGATATATCAAAATCTCTGAATGCTTTCCCAATAATTCCATGATATTTATCTACAATTTCCTGAGGAGTAATTCCCTCCTTTTTTGCCCGGAGGGTAATTGCTGCTCCATGTTCATCGCTTCCGCAAATAAATGCTACATCTTCATCATTCATTCGCAGAAAACGCACAAAAATATCGGCTGGTAAATAAACCCCGGCAACATGACCTAAGTGTAATGGACCATTAGCATATGGTAATGCCGCTGTAACTGTATATCTGGTTTTTTGCATGAACTATCGGATTAAAACGACAAATGTAAACAGAATTATGATTATTTCTCTGAATTCCGCACCACTGTTCCTACTCCTGAATGATTTCAGGAACAAAGATATCCTCTGTAGATCTGCTCTGTTTTTCTTGTTTGGCCTGTATCAACCACAGAAGAACCCCGAGGATGAGAATATAAATTCCTATCCTTATCAGGTATCTGTAACTTTTCGAATGCCTCCTGTATTGCGAAAAATTAAACTTTATGTTGTCCTTTTCTGACATCTGCTTACAAAATTAAGTGGTTTTTTTACCTTTGGGAAAACAAAGTTTGACAATGTCAGAAAAAATCCTTGTCACAGGCGGAACTGGTTATATCGGATCTCATACAGTGGTAGAGTTATTAGCCCGGGGATTCGAACCTGTAATTTTAGACAATCTCTCAAACAGTCATGAGGATATTCTCGATGCTATTGAGGATATTACAGGAGTAAGGCCTCTTTTTTACAAAGGTGATTGTCGTGACGCAGCAGTCTACGATGAGATTTTTTCTTCGCACCAAATTTCCTCAGTAATCCATTTTGCCGCTTTTAAAGCTGTTGGAGAATCCGTACACAAGCCTCTTGCTTATTTTGACAACAACATCAACGGATTAAACCAGCTTTTAATGGCTATGGATAAGTTTTCCATTAGAAATCTCGTATTCTCTTCTTCCTGTACAGTCTATGGCGACCCTGACAATCCGGTTGTCACAGAAGAAACTCCGCTCAAAGACCCACAATCTCCATACGGGTTTACAAAACTTGCCGGAGAGAAAATGCTTGAAAATGTAGTCCGGCATAAAAAACAAATGCGGGTTGCATTATTACGCTATTTTAATCCGATCGGGGCACACCCTTCAGGAAAAATAGGTGAATTACCGCAAGGAGTCCCCAATAATCTGCTTCCCTATATTACCCAGACTGCTCTGGGAATCCGGGAAAAACTTGCTGTATTCGGTAACGACTATCCGACATCTGACGGATCGTGTATCCGCGACTATATTCACGTTTGTGACGTGGCAAGTGCTCATGTTTCAGCAATCATGATGATGTATAAGAAGGATGAACCTTTCATTGATGCAATTAATATTGGAACAGGTAAGGGAACTTCTGTCCTCGAAATAATTCGTATTTTTGAGGATGTTAATGCAATTGAAATTAATTGGGGATTTGCTCCCAGACGAGAAGGAGATGTTCCTGAAATTTTCGCAAAAGTTGATAAGGCAGAACAAGTATTAAACTGGAGTGCAAAATTTTCCGTTAGGGATGCAGTAAAGGATGCATGGGAATGGGAAAAAAAGTACAGAAAACAATGAATTACAGATTAATTATATTCGTTTCTTTTGTCTGTCTGTTTTTTACAAAAAACAGTTTTTCTCAGGCAGATACCATTAAAAAACAAGACACACAAAGCAGGTATAACCCCGGATTGTTATGGCGGTTTACCGGGTTTGAACCCCGTTACGGAAAAGAGGGCGAAAAATACGATCGTCTCATTGTTGACATCTGTTATAACGACTGGCTAGGAGATAAAAACGGGGCAAAAACACAATGGTATTCTATCGGATACAATATTAACCTGCTTTTTGATGTGCCCTTCAATAAACAGAGTACTGCTTCTATGGGAATAGGTCTGAGTTTTTCTCACGTGAACCTTATGAACAATGGTGTCCTCCGTATTAATGATTCGCTTGAAACAACTACTCTTACTCCACATTTTGCGGGAGAAACTCCCAGAAAAATGAATAAGTTCGTTGCCAATTATATTGAAATACCTGTTGAATTCCGCTTCCGGTCTCCGGGTTACCAGCACTTTAAATTCCACCTCGGATTTAAAGCAGGTGTGCGAATCAGCTCATTTGAAAGATGGAAAGAAGGTTCAAAAAAATTCAAAGAATTTAATCATCCCGATGTTGCTCGTTTTCGATATGGCATCACTGCGAGAATAGGAATCCGCAACTGGGCTCTGTTCGGATCATTTTTCATCTCTGATCTGTTTACAAATTCCCAAAGTTCACAACTGCTTCCATACAGTTTCGGAATCAGTTTGTCTTTATTCTAGCTATTATTCACACAATAGCTGAATTTACCAAAGAATCTGAATTTGAAAACTTTGGTTTAGAAGATGTTCATATTTTTCATAAATTGTAACAAATTTTAAACCAAAATGAAACGCATATTTACCCAAAAGATCACATTGGTCTTATTAGCAATACTATGCTCACTATCCATGCACGGGCAGAAGTATTCGAAAGTCAAAATTTATACCGATAATGAAGGTCTGAGAACCCTTGCAGAAATGGGTGTGGCTGTTGACCACGGACATCTCAGAAAAAACATTTTTTTCATCAGTGACTTCTCTGAATTTGAGATCGAATTAATACAACAATCGGGATTTCGTCATGAAATTCTTATTGATGATGTAAGCCGCTTCTATGCAGAACAAAATACATCAAACATCAAAAATAATTTGGAAAAAGAGGGAGGAATATGTTCGGGAACTCAACAAAACCCAATTGATAATATCATCAGCCCTTCCAATTTTGAATTAGGATCAATGGGCGGGTATTATACCTATGCTGAATTTCTGGACGATCTGGACGCTATGGCAACTGCTTATCCCGGTTTGATTTCAGCTAAAGCCCCTATTTCAACGTTTCAGACCTTTGAAGGAAGACCTGTTTATCATGTGAAAATTTCAAATAATCCCAATACAGACGACGGTGATCCCTATGTTCTATACTCTGCTATTCATCATGCCCGTGAACCGGCATCATTATCTCAAACCATGTATTTTATGTGGTACTTACTGGAAAATTATGGTTCTGACGATGAAGTAACTTACCTTGTTGACCATACACAGCTGCTTTTTGTTCCGGTTATCAACCCTGACGGATACATCTACAATGAAACAACCGATCCCAACGGAGGAGGAATGTGGCGCAAAAACAGACGAAATCACGGCAACGGAACGTATGGAGTAGATTTGAACCGAAATTACTCGTACGGATGGAATACGACAGGAGTCTCTAATCAAACAGATGGTGAGACCTATCCAGGAACTGCTCCTTTTTCCGAACCGGAAACACAAGCTATGAAATGGCTGAATGAGCAGTACACTATTAAACTTGCGCTGAACGCTCATACTTATGGGAATACACTTCTGTATCCCGTAGGTACAACAGCCGAAGAATTTGCCGAACACCACGACTATTTTGCCGATATCTCAGGTCACATGTGCGAGCATAATAATTACTTCCCGCAAAAAAGTTCAGGATTGTACCCTGCATCCGGTGATTCAGACGATTACATGTACAAAGTGGACATTGGCGTTGGAAATAAAGACAGTGTTTTTGCTATGACTCCGGAAATAGGTGAAAGTTTCTGGCCTGCAGCCAATCAGATAGAATCCATTTGCAAAGAAATGCTTTTTACGAATATGGTACTTTCTCATCTGGCACACCGATACGCTTTAGTTAGAGATCTTGATCCCTCCACACTTGATAATGCCACCGGAGTGTTTAACCATTCTATCAAAAGACTGGGACTTGAAGATGGTACTATTACCGTTTCAATACATCCGATTTCCGGTTTAGCTTCGGTAGGAAATCCCATTCAATATGACCTGAATATACGCGAAGAACAATCCGGAGCAATCGCTTATTCTGTACTTCCCGATTTTCAACCCGGCAGTGAAATTGTGTATGAATTACTAACGGATAATGGCACCTGGATCAGACGTGATACGATACGAAAGACATTTGGAACTCCAACCCTCCAATTTGCTGATGATGCAGCTACTACCGGAAACTGGATAGGTGATTGGGCACTGACCGGAGAAGAATTTTTCTCCCCTTCCAAATCATTCACAGATAGTCCTATGTCCAATTATGAGGCTGACGATTACAAGATTTACAAATATCATCAAACGATAGATCTTACCGAAGCGACCGCTGCCATGGTACGTTTCTACGCAAAATGGGATATTGAACCGGACTGGGATTACGCTGCGTTCGAAATTTCCTCTGACAATGGTAATTCCTGGACCCAATTGTGTGGTCAATATACCAACCCGGGAGTGGATCAGACAAACTGGCAGGGACAAAGTGTAGGGATACAACCCATAGGTTTCCCCATTTATGACGGAACACAATCGGAATGGATACTTGAAGAAATTTACCTGAATGATTATCTGGGAGAAATGGTTCAATTACGTTTCGTACTTCATGCCGACGGAGGTGTTCAGGAAGATGGTTTCTATTTTGATGATTTCCAGCTCCTTTACAATTTAACAAATGGAACCAACGGAATTACAGAAAGTGAAACCTCATCTATCAGTCTGTTTCCAAATCCGGCAAATGAATACGCAATCCTTGACTTTGGTCAACAGTTAGGAAACGGAGAAGTAGCTGTTTTCTCTCCTACCGGGCAATTGATCAAAATGTATCAACTTTCAGGAACATCTAAAATTATAGAAATCAAAACCGCAGATTTCCCGCAGGGAATTTATACCATAATGTATACGGATCATAACGAAAACAGACAAACAAAACGCCTTGTCGTTATTCACTAATAAAGCTATCAAAAAATAAGGAGGACACTGGATCCTCCTTATTTTTATTTCATTTTACCTCAAACAGAATTCCAGAACGGCTTCAATAAACTCTTCCGGTTTTTCAGAATGCACCCAATGCCCTGCTCCTTCAATAGTTACAACATCGCTATCCGGAAAATACTCTTCCAATTCAGGAATATCCTCATCCAGGATGTAATTCGATAATTCGCCTTTTATAAATCGAGTCAGGGTAAATACCTCTTTTTTCGGAAGTGCTTTCAAAATTTCCGGCATCTGTTCCCGTAAAACAGGAAGATTCATTCTAAAAGCCAGTTTTCCCTTCTCTACCCAATACAGATTTTTTAGCAAAAATTGCCGAACAGCTATATTGCCAACATACTGCTCCAATTGCTTGTCTGCTTCACCTCTTGAAGCAATTTTATCAAAATCTAAAGAACAAAGCCCTTCCAAAATTGTATCGTGATGCATCGGATACTCCTTCACTCCCATATCAACAACTATGAGCTTCTTAACACGATCTGGGAATAATTGCGTAAATCGCATGGCGGCTTTCCCTCCCATGGAATGCCCCAGAATAACTGCTTCCTGAATCTCCAGATCATCCATTAATTCTCTTAAATCCTCAGCCATTAGATCATACGTATGAAGATCAGCATGCGGAGAATGTCCGTGATTCCGATTATCAACAAGAATTACTTCGTAATACTCTCCAATCTTTTTAGCATGTGTTTGCCAATTATCTAAAGACCCAAAAAGTCCGTGAAGAATAATAAAAGGGTGCCCTTCTCCGTATTTCTTATAATTCAGTTTCATGAAGCATCTATTTTTCTTGGACAAAGAT
Organism: Wandonia sp.; assembly: GCF_984588085.1. Classification (NCBI taxonomy): domain Bacteria; kingdom Pseudomonadati; phylum Bacteroidota; class Flavobacteriia; order Flavobacteriales; family Crocinitomicaceae; genus Wandonia; species Wandonia sp. The sequence goes on along the minus strand of NZ_CFIGVI010000001.1, from coordinate 120,961 downwards.
AAACTTAAAAAAATCTTTAGGACCCCATATTACGAACAGACGTTACTTATTCTGCCAGATTCGGGCCTAGCCATCGTTCCATAACTTCAACCGGAAGTCCTTTTCTATCTGCAATACTCTCTACCTGCTCCATTGTAATCTTTCCAACTCCGAAATACTTCGCATCAGGATGAGCAAAATACCACCCACTCACTGAAGCTGTAGGTAACATTGCCAGAGACTCTGTAAGGGAAACTCCTGTCAATTCTGTTGCATTCAACAAAGCAAACAATCCGGTTTTTTCCGTATGATCAGGACAGGCAGGATATCCGGGTGCCGGACGAATCCCTTTATACTTTTCTCTGATCAACTCCTCATTTGAAAAATGTTCATCGGGAACATAGCCCCATATCTCCCTGCGCACTTTTTCATGCATACATTCCGCAAACGCTTCCGCCAACCTGTCAGCTAATGCTTTTAGAAGAATGGCGTTATAATCATCATGGTCCGCCTCAAATCGTTGAACATATTTTTCTATTCCCAACCCTGCTGTTACAACAAACCCTCCTATATAGTCTGTAATTCCGGAGTCTTTAGGTGCAATAAAGTCAGCAAGGGCATGGTTATAAGCTCCCTCCGCCTTCTTTAATTGCTGACGCAATGTACGTTGAATATACAAGACTTCACTTTTCGTTTCATCCGAGTAAATTTCAATATCATCGTCTACACTATTTGCCGGCCAGATTCCCACCACAGCACTAGCCGTCAACCATTTTTCGTCAATAATTCGTCGCAACATTCCCCGGGCATCTGCGTACACCTTTTGCGCTGCTTCCCCAACTATTTCATCTTCCAGTATCTTCGGAAAACGACCGGCTAATTCCCAGGTCTGAAAAAAGGGCGTCCAGTCAATATACCGGGTCAGTTCTTCCAATGGATAGTCATTAAACTCAACCAATCCTGTTCGTTTTGGTCGCACTATATTTCCCTGAAAATCTAAATCCTGTTTCTTCTTTCTCGCTTCCGGCAATGACAAATAAGTCTTAGCCGCCCGATTATTCATGTGATGTTCACGCATACGAGAATACTCCGTCCGTAATCCCTCTACAAAAGCAGTCTTTTTATCCCCCAGTAAACTTTCCACTACTGTCACCGAACGGGAAGCATCTAGTACATGTACTGTAGGACCTTTGGTATAGTGCGGTTCAATTTTTACTGCCGTATGAACTTTTGAAGTAGTTGCACCACCAATCATAAGTGGAATAGAAAGTCCTGCTCTTTCCATTTCTTTTGCCAGATGAACCATCTCATCCAGTGAAGGAGTAATCAATCCACTCAGTCCGATCACATCCACATTTTCTTTGTTGGCGGCTTCAAGTATCTTTTCCGGAGCGACCATTACCCCCAAATCAATTACTTCATAGTTGTTACATCCCAGAACTACACCAACAATATTTTTCCCGATATCGTGCACATCTCCCTTAACCGTCGCCATCAGAATTTTTCCGGCGGCTTCTCTTTTTCCATCTTTTTCGGCTTCGATAAAAGGCAATAAATAACCAACAGCCTTCTTCATAACCCGGGCAGATTTTACAACCTGAGGCAAAAACATCTTTCCACTTCCAAACAGGTCCCCCACAATATTCATTCCGTCCATCAGAGGCCCCTCTATCACCTGAATAGGTCGTTCATACTGATGACGGCACTCCTCAACATCCTCTTCTATGAACTCTACTATGCCTTTGACAAGAGCATGTGCTAACCGCTCCTGAACCGTTTCTTCCCGCCAACTTAAATCTATCTCTCTTTTTTTTCCTTCTCCTTTTACTGTCTCGGCATATTCCAATAATCGTTCTGTTGCGTCCGGACGACGATTCAACAACACATCTTCTACATACTCCAGCAATATTTTATCAATATCATCATACACCTCAAGCATAGATGGATTGACAATCCCCATATCCATCCCTTCTCGTATTGCGTGGTACAAAAAGGCCGAATGCATGGCTTCCCGCACTCTGTCATTCCCTCTGAAAGAAAAAGACACATTAGAAACACCGCCGCTTACCTTTGCTCCGGGTAGATTTTCTTTAATCCATCTCGTTGCCCGAAAAAAATCAACCGCATTATTGTTATGCTCTTCCATCCCGGTAGCCACCGGAAAAATATTCGGATCGAAAATGATATCCTGACAGGGGAAACCTACTTTGTCAACCAGGATCCGATACGATCTTTCACATATTTCTATTCGACGTTCATAATTATCTGCCTGCCCCTGCTCATCAAACGCCATTACGATAACAGCCGCACCATATCGCTTGATCTTTTTTGCATAATGTATAAACGAATCCTCTCCCTCTTTCAAGGAAATAGAATTCACCACTCCTTTTCCCTGAATACATTTCAGTCCCGCCTCAATAATTTCCCATTTCGAGCTGTCAATCATGACCGGTACCCTAGCTATATCCGGTTCGGATGCAATCAGATTGAGAAACTTCACCATCGTTTTCTCTCCGTCGATCATCCCTTCATCCATATTAATATCGATGATTTGCGCTCCTCCCTGTACCTGATCTAATGCTACAGCAAGTGCTTCTTCGTACTTCTCTTCCTGAATCAGTCGTAAGAACTTCCGGGAGCCCGTTACATTGGTACGTTCTCCAATATTAACAAAATTGGTTTCCTTCGTTATGACCAGAGGCTCAAGTCCTGACAACTTTAGAGGGGGAATGGTTTTCGACATATTCTGATCTTCCTTTTAATCGTTAGTATTTAGATCCTTTTCAAGTTGTCTGGGGGAGTATTCTTTTGCCAAATCAGCTATTACGCGAATGTGTTCAGGTGTTGTTCCACAACAACCTCCCACTATATTTACCAATCCTTCCTCCAGAAAATCCTTAATTTGTTTTCCCATTTTCTCGGGTGTTTCATCATACTCTCCAAATTCATTCGGTAATCCTGCATTCGGATGAGCACTCACAGCAAATGAAGATCGTTCATTCAGAATCTGTAAATAAGGACGCATTGCTTCTGCCCCCAAAGCACAATTCAGCCCCACCGAAAGTAAAGGCATGTGTTCAATTGAGATTAAAAATGCATCTGTTGTCTGCCCTGATAATGTTCTTCCACTTGCATCAGTAATCGTCCCCGATACCATTATCGGTAAATCCGTACCTTTTTCTTCCTGAACACAATCAATAGCAAATAAAGCAGCTTTTGCATTCAGTGTATCAAAGACCGTCTCAACCAACAAAAGATCACACCCTCCGTCAATGAGTGCTTCGACCTGTTCCGAATAGGCTTTTACCAACTCATCATAAGTAACCGCCCGAAATCCCGGATCATTTACGTCGGGAGACAAAGAAGCCGTACGATTTGTCGGACCTATTGACCCGGCAACAAACCGGGGTTTCTTCGGATTAGCAGCTGTAAACTCGTCTGCCACTTCTCTTGCTATCTTCGCCGAATGATAGTTGAGGTCATACACAATATGTTCCAGTCCGTAGTCTGCCTGGGCAATACTGGTTCCTGAAAAGGTATTCGTCTCTGCGATGTCCGCACCTGCCTCAAAATAAGCCGCGTGAATTTCCTTAATCACGTCCGGACGGGTTAAAGAAAGAAGATCGTTGTTTCCTTTCAAAGGTTTCTCATGATTTTCAAACCAGCCTCTACGAAAATCATCTTCAGTAAGATTGTATCGTTGAATCATGGTTCCCATGGCTCCATCCAGTACTAAAATACGTTGGAGAAGTGTCTCTCTCAAAAGCCGGGTGCGCGATGATTTTTCCTGTGTACTCATAACTCTCTTTTCTTAACTTGAGTTCTGAAAAAACTAGAATATAAAGAGAGATGAAAAAATGAAGACTGCCTGAACAATCAGAATGAACACTTATCTTTTTCCAACAAATCTGTCAGAAGCGGATTTGGCACCTTTTCGGTATCAGAACCGAGAGGTTGCCAAGGTTTCGCAGGGCCTGTCCCTCCACCTTTCTCTATAAGCATTTTTTAAAGAACTGATACAAAGATAGTACAGAATTCTGTATCCTCGTACAAATCAGAAAAATTTAAACCAAAACCCAACATGAAACAAAAAATAAATGTTTTCCAATTCAAAAGAATAATGCTTACTTTTGGCGATTCAAAACTTTAAATTTTCGAAAGAAATGCCATATTTATTCACTTCGGAGTCAGTTTCTGAAGGGCACCCTGATAAAGTTGCCGACCAGATTTCTGATGGTTTGATCGATCATTTCCTAGCATTTGATCCGGATTCTAAAGTAGCATGTGAGACTTTAGTAACCACAGGTTTGGTTTGTTTAGCAGGTGAGGTTAAATCCAATACATACCTCGACGTTCAGCAAATCGCCAGAGACGTTGTTACTAAGATCGGATATACAAAAAGCGAATATCAGTTTGATGCGAAATCATGTGCTGTTATTTCTGCTATTCATGAGCAATCTGAGGATATTAACCGTGGAGTAGACCGCGGAAATCCGGAGGAGCAAGGTGCCGGAGACCAGGGAATGATGTTCGGTTATGCAACAAAGGAAACGGAAAACTTCATGCCGCTTGCGCTTGATCTTTCGCATAAAATCCTTATTGAGTTAGCTGCACTCCGCCGCGAAATGAAGGACATCACATACCTTCGTCCGGACGCTAAGGCTCAGGTAACTATTGAGTATAGCGATGACAATGTTCCTCAACGAATTGATGCTGTTGTCGTTTCTACTCAACATGATGACTTTGATGAAGACGAAGCTAAAATGTTAGCTAAAATCAAATCTGACATTATTGAGATTTTGATTCCTCGTGTAAAAGCTCAGTTGAAACCTGAACTACAAAAATTATTCAATGACCAAATCAAATATCACATCAACCCAACAGGTAAGTTTGTGATTGGTGGCCCTCACGGAGACACTGGTTTAACCGGTCGTAAGATAATTGTTGACACGTATGGAGGAAAAGGAGCACACGGTGGCGGAGCATTCTCAGGAAAAGATCCTTCCAAAGTAGACCGTTCTGCTGCTTATGCGACTCGTCACATTGCTAAAAACATGGTGGCTGCGGGTGTTTGTGATGAAATTCTTGTTCAGGTTTCTTACGCTATCGGTGTAGTAGAGCCTATGGGAATTTATGTAAACACATACGGAACTGCAAAGGTGGATATGACCGACGGAGAGATTGCTCAAATAGTAGGTGAGATCTTTGATATGCGTCCGGTAGCTATTGAGCGTCGTTTGAAACTTCGCGAGCCTATCTATTCAGACACTGCTGCTTATGGACACATGGGACGTAAGTCTGAAAAGAAAACCGTTGTTTTTGAAAACGCAGGAAAAAAAGTGTCGAAAGAAATCGAAACATTTACCTGGGAGAAACTAGATTACGTTGACGAAGTAAAATCTCGTTTCGGATTGTAATTCATCTCCTACATGATATCTCTAAGAGCCGTAGTTCCTTCTGCGGCTCTTTTATTTTTATCCGGTTTGCTTTTTTTATCTTTACCCAAAATACAGACGTATGTCAAAATTAGCTTTAGTTCCCACTCCTATCGGAAATCTGGAGGATATTACGCTGCGCTCCATACGCTATCTCAAAGAATGTGATAGTATTTTCGCCGAAGACACCCGCGTAACACGAAAATTGCTCGCACATCTTCAAATTGATAAAAAAGTACTTCCCTTTCACGCTCACAATGAACACAAGGCTTTGGAATCCGCTATTCGGGAACTAAAAAACTCGGAATTAACCGTACTTGTATCTGATGCAGGAACTCCCGGAATATCTGATCCTGGATTTTTACTGGTACGTGCAGCTTTGGAAGAACAAATCCCAGTCGAGTGTCTTCCGGGACCTACAGCGTTCATCCCTGCACTTGTTGCAAGTGGATTCCCTTGTGATCGCTTCGTATTTGAAGGGTTCCTTCCACACAAGAAAGGCAGACAAACAAAACTCAAAGAACTTTCTACAGAAGAAAGAACATTGGTTCTGTATGAATCTCCTCACCGTCTACAGAAGTGTCTGGAACAATTAGTTGAGTTCTTCGGAGCAGAACGAAAAATCTGTGTAGCCAGAGAAATCAGCAAGTTTTTTGAAGAGTTTGTAAGGGGAACAACTCAGGAAGTTTTACAGCATTTCCTTAAAAATGAACCAAAAGGAGAGATTGTGGTAGTTATTGAAGGTGCTCCCAAACCGGAAAAAGTGACCGGAAACAAATACAAGGATAAAACACAGGACAATGATTAAATCAATTCCACACCTTCAGCCAGGCGATCTCATACGCATTGTAAGTCCTGCCAAAGCGATTGATCAGGAACTTCTTGACTATGCCGGTAAATTAATTGAAGACAAAGGATATCGGGTAAAAATAGGGCAATATGCTGCCGGGCGATGGAATTATTTTTCCGGAACGGATGAACAACGCGCTCATGATATGCAGGAAGCTTTGGATGATCCCGAATGTAAAGCGATCATTTGTGCCCGTGGAGGGTATGGCTGCATTCGCATTGTAGATATTCTGAATTGGGCGGGATTTCTAAGAAACCCGAAGTGGGTTGTCGGTTTTTCGGATATAACCGTTTTTCATCAACATATTCAACGGTATGGACTCCCTAGCATTCACGCCACTATGCCCCTGAATTTTCCCGATAATTCTCAGGAAGCTATTCACAGCTTATTTAACGCATTGGAAGGAAAAAACAACACATATCATTTTTCCACCTCTCATTCCAAACCCGGGGTTGCAGAAGGAAAAGTTATCGGTGGGAACTTATCCATTCTCTATAGTCTCCTCGGAACCGATGACCGTCCTGATTTTGAAAATGCAATTCTCTTTATTGAGGATTTATGCGAGCAACTTTATGTACTCGACCGAATGTGGTATAGTTTCGAAAAATCAGGAGCTTTGGATCAGATTTCGGGACTTATTGTCGGTGGAATGACTGATATGAAAGATACATCTCCAAAAACCGGATTTAGCGTAGAAGAGATCATAAATAATATGTTTTCGTTCAGAAATATCCCCGTTGCGTTTCATTTTCCCGGTGGACATATCACGGATAATCGCGCAATCATACTGGGTAAAGAAGCAAAGCTTACTGTCGAAAAAGATATAGCAACATTAATTCAGTAGTTCCTTCTACCAATGCGGACAGCTATTACAGTCGTTCGTTGGTCGAATGTAGAACAATACGCCGATAGCCGTTTCTGAAGCTATATATCCAAACTTTTGTTTCGCATGATCTGTTCCTCCCGGTCGGGTTCTGACACGGGTTTGGTGTAAAAATCCTCCTGCTAAATTAGTTTGCAGAAACAGATGGCGCCAAAATTCGAAACGCAGCCCGATATGCCCGGAAACCCCATAACCACTGGCACTTATTGTTCGTCGTGTAAACTCTCCTCCAAAATTTAAGTCATTATACGAAAGAATCATTCCGGCAGAGACTCCCATAAGTGTATTAAATGCAAACCACCCGTTTCTCCGGGTTCTGTACCACTGATCTACACGGGAAAGTTGTAATCGAATGTAATTCAATCCATCCGAATTTTCATAGTGAAAATGTTTATCATCTATCGTGACCGGTTGCCCGTTCATTTCTCCTTCCCACAAATCATCTATTCCGGGAGCAATATACCCATCAATTGAAGTTTGCTGCCCATTACTCAGTATGTACTTCATGTGATCATATCCCAACGAAAGGTTCCAGTTGTTCCAGAAGTTATATCCGATCCGGATATTAAACTGCGGAACTGTTATTTTCTTCGGATTGATATAGGTCGAGGAAAAAGGCTCCGGGCGGTCATTTGCCTGAATTTTATTTACTGTAAAATCATATCCGCTACCAATAAGTTGAAGATCACTCCTTGTATATGCCTCACGGTTATATCCCCAGTAAAAATTTAGTGTTCCACGCGCATACGAATTTTTGGGCTTACTTTTTTTTCTCTGCCCCATCACCGGAACAGTAACGATAAGTAAAATCGAAATTAGCAGTACCTTCTTCATCACAGACAAAAGTAGATTTTTTCTTTTTAAAAACCTTTATAACCAATAAGAACAAAAGTCAATCTTGTTACAATTCAGACTTCCTGGCATCCTGTTTCAGATCTGAATTGATTTAAAAATTTGTATTTTTACGTTACTAACCACAACCTAAAGACACCATGGCTGATCACAATGACCTGGGAAAACTGGGTGAAGATCTCGCTCTTAAGACCTTACTAAACAAAGGCTTTAAACTGAAAACAAGAAACTACCGGTTCGGAAAAGGAGAAATTGATTTGATTATGGAAGATGCTGACACACTTGTTTTCATCGAAGTGAAAACCCGGCAAACATCCGAAATCGGCGAACCCTTTCAAGCCGTTACAAAACGGAAACAAAAGCTTTTGATCAAAACTGCCGAACAGTATATTCTGTCGACAGAATCAGACCTCCATGCCCGTTTTGATATTGTTTCAATCATTCATAATCAATATAAAACTGAAGTCACTCACATAGACAATGCCTTTTATCCTTCCTGATAGTTTTTGAGAAAAATCAAGACCATGAGAAACATCGCGAAAAAGTAATTCCTATCTTTACAGTCCCATTCCGGGACATTTCTATTTTGATATTTGTATGAACGAACTCAAAACAATAAAGAGACTTTTACTGATCCTGGTAATTCCGTTAGCATTTTACGTGCTCCATATTCTGAAATTTATTTTTATTCCACTTATGGGAGCAATACTTCTTGCGCTACTCTTTATGCCTCTGATGCGCTGGATGGATAAGCGTAAAGTACCCCGGATTATTGCTGTTATCACTTCCGTCGTATTGATGGTAGTAGGAGTTTCAACAGCATTCTTACTGGTTCGTTTATCTGCTCAGGAAATCTTAAGTGCAGACTCCGGTTTTTGGGAAAAGCTCACAACAAAACTGGACACACTCTTCACCATGGTTCTCAACACACTTGGTGTTGAATCACTTCAGGGAATGACAACTTTCTCAGATCTCATGCAAAGCGAAGGAGTTACGAACGCTATTTTCAGTAGTTCGGGCGAGACAATCAGCTCCATGGGAAGCACTATTACCATGCTATTAATGACCCTCTTCTTCCTTGTGCTTTTGATTTCAGGATCTATGAATGTTCAGCGGATCATGGAAAGAACCATTTTTAATTATCAGAGTTTTCCTTCTATCAGAACCTATCGGCTGATAGAAAAAAGCATGGTAAAATTCATCAAAGTGAAGTTTATTCTTAGCTTACTAACGGGCATTGGGTTCTCACTTGCCTGTGTTTATTTTGATGTTTCTTTCCCTCTTTTTTGGGGAGTTTTCACTTTTGCTATCAATTTTGTGCAGATGATCGGTTCTATCATATCCACCGTGTTACTCACCCTGTTTGCACTGGCTGAGATGGAACCCTCAGGTACCTTGCTCATATTTGCATTGACGATAACCGGTGTTCAGGTATTATTCGGAAGTATTCTTGAGCCTATTTTTATGGGAAAAACATTTTCCATCAATACAATAACTGTTCTTATTGTCCTTATGTTCTGGGGGTTCCTGTGGGGAATTCCGGGTATGATCCTTTCTATTCCGCTAACGGTTCTTATCAAAACGATACTGGAACAGTTCCCGAAAACAAGGATTATAGCCAATATAATGAGCTAGATATACGTCACAATACAAATTTAGGTCGTACCTTTGCTCCAAATTTCAAAGTATGAATTCCAAGAAAAATCCGTCGAGAGGACGCAGTAACCAAAATCGCAACCCAAAAACAAATGCGAAAGGTAAATTCGGAACCACAAAAAAAACACAGTCCGAAAAAGAATTCAAGCCCTTCTCTAAACGATCAAAATCAAACGTGGGAGATCCGCTTCCCAACATGAATACAGATGAAGTTCGTCTGAATAAATTCTTGTCAAATGCGGGAATCTGCTCCCGAAGAGAAGCAGACGTCTTGATACAGACAGGTGTCGTTACCGTAAACGGTAAAGTTGTCACTGAAATGGGTATGAAGATCAAGCCTACTGATGTCGTTCAATATGACGGAGAAACTATCAACTCTGAAAAGAAGAGATATGTACTTCTTAATAAACCTAAGGATTTTATCACAACAACCAATGATCCCTGGGGAAGAAAGACGGTTATGTCTTTAATTGCCCGCGCTTGTAAAGAGCGTGTTTATCCTGTAGGACGACTGGATCGCGATACAACAGGTCTGATGTTATTTACCAATGACGGTGACCTCACTAAAAAACTGTTACACCCTTCACGGACAGCAGTCAGTCTTTTTCATGTAGAAACAGATCACCCGATCAAACCGGAAGATCTTGCCAAACTAACAAAAGGTGTACAAATGGACGAGCATATCTCATTAAAAGTCAGAAAGGCTGAATATGTTCCCGGAAGAGACAACAGGGAGGCAGGAATTGAAATTGCATCAGAAAAAAGCCAGGTAATCCGCAAGATATTTGAACGATTGGGATATAAAATTGTTAAACTGGATCGCGTGATGTTTGCCGGACTCACCAAAAAGGATCTTCCAAGAGGTCACTTCCGTCATCTTACCGAAAAAGAAATTGCTTTCCTTCGAATGGGGTAAGTTTCCGTAATTACATCCTGATAAGTGCCCACATCGGGCTTTTCAAAGGGTAAAAGTGAATAAATTCACTCCTTTTAACGTTAGTAGCGTAAAGGTATAACGTATATTCACGTTACTATGTGGAGAAAAGTGCTGAAATGGGTCAGGTGGTTAGTAGCAGGAATTGCAGGATTAGCTCTGCTCATCACCCTGTTACTACTGATTTTCAGGAAAGATATTCAGAATTACGCACTCTCTCAACTGGACAATTATCTTAATACCAAGGTCTATGTCTATGACATGGATATTGCATTTTGGAAAACGTTCCCGAATATCTCTATTCAATTTGACAAAGTACTTATTAAAGACGAAATGATTGTGGAAGGGACAGTCCCCGACACCATGATCTACGCTGAAAGAATATTTCTGAAACTGAATACTTCTGATTTCTGGAAGGGAGATTATACCGTAAAATCTATCGATATTGATAACGCCCGGCTGGGTTTACGTGTCAACAAAGAGGGAAAAGTGAATTATGACATTATCCGGTCAGATTCTACTTCAACCGGGGAGGCTTTCCGGTTTGTTCTGGATAAAGTCAATATTCAAAATCTGGATTTCACGTATGATAATTACATCACTCAGCAACATTACCGGGCTCATGCAAAACATTTAAACTTCTTCGGTGAGTTCAATGAGAAATCCTTCGATATGCGTACAGCAGGAGATCTGTTTGTTCGTAGGATCAAAAGTAAATCCGTTGCACTGATTACGAATAAAAATGCCCGTTTTGATGTCGTTCTTTCTATCGATAAAATGAATAAGGTCTTCCGGTTAGAAAAGAGTTCCGTCGCCATCGAAAACCTTCCGTTTCATGTATCAGGAGAAATTGCCCGCGATTCCATTGACTTTTTACTCTCCGGACATAATATTTCTTTAACCGATTTCGCTGAAAACTTCAACCAGTCGGGCATTGACGCTATAAAAAAATACCAGGGCAGCGGAAATGTAAACTTCACTCTTGGTATCCATGGTCCTATTGCTTTGGAACAAGCTCCTCTCACAGAGGCACGATTCACGATTACCAATGGAAGTCTGAAAGATCCTTCCGGTAAAGTCGCTCTAAAACAGGTGAAACTAACAGGCGAATTTTCTAATAATTATGGAAAAAATGAAGTTTTGTCGCTTAGTGAACTGCACTTCGTAACGTTAAACAGCTCCTTTGACGGAACGCTGCATATCAAGAATTTTAGTGCCCCGACAATCAAAACCAGCATGAACGGAACCGTTGACCTGGCAACCTTATTCCACTTTTTCCCCATTTCAGGTATTGATCATATCAGCGGAAAAGTTGTTGCGGATGGTCAGATTCATTTAAAAATGAATGACCCGAAAAGAGATCCGGGCAATATTACCCTGTACAGTTCAAGAGGAGATTTTGACTTTTCCGGAATCCGAATGAAGATCAGAGAGGATTTACCGGAAATCAGTGAACTATCCGGGAAGGTCAGTACTTCAGGTGATAATGCAATACTATCCGGAATTACAATCAGAACCGGTAAATCACGCATTGAATTATCCGGTTCGATCCGAAACATTGTTGCCTATTTCTCAGAAAAGGCGAACCTTTCTGTAGACGCTGTAGTAGATGTACGTGAATTGTATTCGGCAGACTTTTATTCCAATAAAAATCCACAACAGGAAGTAGTCAGCAATCCGGGAGCCTACTTACTTCCTAAGAACCTGAACGGAAAGGTTATCCTGAGTATTCAGAAATTCCATCTGGATAAACACTTATTCGAAGATATTTCGTCCCGCTTTTACATTAATAACCGGACGTACTCAGCATCTGCAATACGGTTCCGACACTCCGGCTCAACCACTAATGGTTCATTGGAAATACGTGAGGATAAACCCTCTCAGATTGAGGTTTCAGGAGATTTAAGCGCCTCAGGCATTGGATTCAAAGAATTATTCAGCGAGTGGGATAATTTTGAACAGGAACTCATCACTTCAGATAAGATTTCAGGAATTGCTGATGTATCTCTTCATTTTAAACTTCCTTTCAACCTTCAAAAAGGATTACAAAAAGAAAAACTGGAAGCTACAGCCAATTTTACTATAAAAAACGGAGCATTGAGGAATGTCGAGACTTTCCGGTCGATCACTGCCAGTATGCGGGAAAGTAATCTCGTAAAGACTGTTTTGGGTAAAAATATTGATGCCCTGGAAGCCAAATTATTAAATCTTACCTTTTCAACACTTGAAAACAGACTTACCATCCGTGAAGGAAAAATCAATGTTCCGGAAATGGCCATTCGATCCAACGCGCTGGATATTGATTTCTCAGGATGGCATACATTTGATAATGAGCTGGATTATCGCTTCGACTTCAGACTGCGTGATCTTAAGTTCAATAAAAAGTCATCCGAATTTGGCGATGTTATTGATGATGGCACCGGTAAACGTATCTTTCTACATCTATACGGAAGTACAAATAATCTCAATTTTGGTTGGGATGCGGAAGCCAATAAAGAACACCGACAGGAGCAACGGGAAAAAGAGAAAGAAACCATAAAAAGTATGTTCAAAACTGAGTTGGGAATGTTTGGTAAGGACACAACTATTGGTGAGTTTACCGTGAAAGAAAAACCTCAGGAAAGACTAGAGGTAATCTTTACGAATGAAGAAGAAAATAATCCAGAGGAACTCCCGAAAGAAAAAAAGAAAATGAAAAAACTTTTTGGAATGGATCTCGAAAAAATGCGTGAAGAAAACCAAAAAGAAAAGGAAACTGAATTTAGTATCGAATAATGAATCTATACTCCAACAAACAAAAATGGAAAATAGCATTACTGCTGGTTGCTATATTACTGGTTGCTGCTTCTCTCTTTTTCTCCAACCAGATCGTTACTAAAGTTCGCGAGCGGGAAAAAGAACGGATTACACACTGGGCCGATGCAATCCGGAAAAAAGCTGACCTCGTTAACCTGACGAACCGTACGTTTGATGAACTTCGGGAAAAAGAACGACAAAAAGTCAAATTATGGGCAAAAGCAACACGCGAACTCGCCAAACCTTCTCAGGATTTCAACATGAACATGGATTACACATTCCTGCTTGAAATCATTCAGGCAAATGATGACATTCCTGTGATATTGATGGATAAGAACAATAAAGTACTTAGTCATATTAATCTCGGATTTGATAAAGATAAACTGCGTGAAGTATATCCTGAATTTGACAAAAAAGCTATCGATAAAAAATTCAATGATTCATTAGTGACACTGAGCGAATCGTGGCAGGACTCTCATGAACCAATTGAAGTAGAAGTGTACCGCAATATCAATCAACGTTTTTATTATTTTGATTCCAGGAAATTAGGTTACCTTGAAAACCAAAGAGATTCTCTGATTCATGCTTTTAACCGGGAATTAATTGACAACCGGTCTCTTGTTCCGGTCGTATTTATCAATAAAAACAACCGGGAAGTCATTGAGACAAACATTGACTCTCTCACTCCCCGGATAGGCAAACTTCTTCCTAATGAAGAAAAGATCATTTCTGCAATGCACGATTCTCTTGAAATTAGTTTTCAGGATTATCAGACCGGAATTGTCTATTTTGATGAAAGTGAAGAACTGCAACAACTTCGTTTTTATCCTTATTTGCAATTTGGAAGTATCGGACTCTTTATCCTGATCGGGTACCTTGTCTTCAGTACTTTCCGTAAAGCCGAACAGAATCAGGTTTGGGCAGGGATGGCAAAAGAAACAGCACACCAGCTCGGAACTCCTCTTTCTTCTCTGATGGCCTGGATTCAGTTACTGGAAGCAAAAGGAGTTCCCAAAGAGGATTTGAATGAGATGAATAAAGACATTGACCGGCTGACAATAATAGCAGATCGATTTCAGAAAATTGGTTCCGGGGCTATGCTGACAGATCAGAATATTGTGGATACTGTATCTCACGTAACTGACTATCTGCGTTCCCGGATTTCCTCAAAGGTTACTTTTCGCTTTACGCATTCTGAAGATGAAATTATGCTGGCACATAATGCCCCACTGCTGGAATGGGTAATCGAAAATATATGTAAAAATGCCGTAGATGCTATGGAGGGGCAGGGAGAACTAACCGTCCTCCTTGAGCAAGGTCCCAAGAAGGTCTATATTGATATTACCGATACAGGGAAAGGTATTCCTGCAAATATGCAAAAGACAATTTTCGAACCTGGTTTTACAACTAAAACGCGAGGTTGGGGACTCGGTTTGTCGCTCGTTCGTCGGATTGTGCATACCTACCACAAAGGAAGTGTATTTGTTCTTCGTTCCGAACCGGGAAAAGGAACTACCTTTAGAATCAGTTTACCTAAAAAATGAAACGCATGAACAGACCTGTTGTAATAGGAATAGCAGCATTTATTATCATCGCATTAATCACCATTCTGGCTCCGGTCGAATTGTATGATGGTGTAGTCATTCTGGAATCAGGAGAAGAGATTCATGAAAAGATGAGTCTTCAATACCTCATCAATAAAGAAAAATACATAGAGGCATATTCCGGAACCGGACTGGCTGATATACGTCTAAGACCTGTTGGTTGGTTATTTATTTTTTTGATTAACTTTCTACTTCCCGCAATCATTGGTTACCGGGCTTCATTAGGGACTAAAAATACGCCATCATGAATAACTCTTCTTCGAAATGGGCTAATTATCTTATCATAACGTTCATGATTTGCCTCCTTCTCTATTACGGAGGAAATATCGTAATGCCTTTTATTTTTTCTGTCTTTATTTCCCTGTTACTTCTACCTGTTGTTCATTTTCTTGAGCGACGGAAGTTTCCGGTTTGGTTATCCTCTCTACTTGCTGTTTTGAGTCTGACTGTATTAATTTGCGGAGTTGGTTTCTTTCTTTATCTGGAGATTGATCAGATGGTAAAAAACTTACCTGAAACCGTTAAATCTAACACAGGTGCCGTGCAACAAGCCAGTGCGTGGTTTGCCGACCTGAATATTGCAGAAAATATCGAACGCTTTTCGACAGACATTGTAACAAATTCTGCCGATTATCTGCAACAGATCATTACCTATATATCCTCCACGGTAATGATGATGGTAACTATTCCTGTATACGTGTTTTTTATGCTGGTATATCGGGATCGGGTAGAGGCTTTTATTGATCTTAAATTTGCAAAAAACATCGATTCGGCTAAATCTGTAGCGCATTCAATCAATCAGTCGGTTCGGAATTATATTTCGGGTCTATTCTTTGTAATTCTTACGGTAGGCGTACTCCTTTCTACCGGACTCTACTTTTTAGGAATTCCTTACTGGTTACTTCTCGGTATTTTATGTGCCCTGCTTACTTTACTTCCATATATTGGTGTTGTATTAGGAGCACTTTTACCTATTACCATTGCTGTACTGACGAAAGACTCCCTCTTTTATCCGATAGCTGTTCTGGGACTCTTTATTCTTGTCCAGTTTCTTGAAGGGAATCTCATTACACCAAAAATTGTTGGTAATGCCGTAAATATCAATCCCGTTATCCTCATGTTGGGATTATTAATTATGGGCGCGCTTTCAGGGATTATGGGTCTTGTTCTGACTATTCCAATTCTGGCAGTACTCCGCATTCTTTTCAACTCCAGTGAGGAGCTGAAACCTTTCGGAAAATTAATGTCCAACGAGGATTAATCTGTCAGGAGGTTTTTAAAATCTCCTGAAGCCAGTGAAATGTTCAACGTCGAAGTAAGGTAATTTAACTGTGCATTCAATAATCGGCTACGGGCAAGGGTTATCCCAAACTGAATTTCCCTAAGTTCCAAGGGAGTTAATGCTCCTGATTGGAGAGATTTCTCCATTATATCCGCCATCTCTTCAGCTTCCATTGCGTTCCGTTGCTCGAATTTCATCATTCTAACGGCCCACTCGTAGTCCTGGAAAGCGATGTGCAATTCGGTTTTTACCGCTAACTCTTGTTGTTCGGCTGCTATTCCGGCACTCTCTACCCGAATCCGGGCATTTTTAGTCTCCTTCATCCGCGTCAGTCCATCAAGAATGTCCCAACGAAGTGTCAATCCAAACTGAGGTCCATAACTTCTGTTAGACAAAAGAAAACCAACTTCATTCTGAGATGTGCCAAAATTATAGGCTCCGTAAAAAGCCAACTGAGGATAATAACGACTCAATGCTTCCTTTCTCTCCTTCTCACGCACAGCAATACCGGATTTCGCCAGTAGCAAAGTAGTATTTTGTGTCAGAGCGGCTTCTGTCAACTCCTCCCATGTCAACTGCTTGATTGTTTCAGGAAGTTCGCCCTCCAAATACAATTCAACCTGTGGTGAACGCCCTAACAACTTGTTCATCTCCGCACGCAATTGCTCAATGGCTCTCATATTATCCAACAACACAGCACTATCAGCTGTTACATCTAATCTTGCCTGAATAAGCTCCATTTCGGATGCCGCTCCTTTTTCCACACGTAATTCGAGTAGCTCCTTGCGAGCATGAGAAAGGTCTACAGATTGTTCATATACCTTTTTCATCTCTGACAAAACCAGATAGGTATAATAGGACAACGTCGCACTGTAAATCTTCATCTCCATTTCGGCTGCAAGGTTCAATTTTGTCTGTTCTTCCAACAAATCCAGTTTCTTGTCGGTCGCAAACATCCTAAAGCCATCGAAGAAAGTCCAGTTCAACATCACCCCTGCCGTAAATGCCTGGTTTTTTGCATTGGAAGCTTCATTTACCTGCCCGCTTAAAAATTCTTGTCGTGCACTATTGATTGTCCAGTTCTGCTCAGCAGTCACACCAATTGTTGGTAAATATCCTGCTGCTCCCGGGTTGTTTTCATTCTCCGAAATAAGCACTTCATTTTTCATCAGTTTGATCCCGAAATCATTCTCAAGAACCGCTGAAATATAGGTATCCAATGTATATGAATCCTGCCCTGTGGCTCTACAAAAGGTCAGTACAACCAGTAGTATTGTAAGTAACTGTCTCATGCTCTTCGTTTTGAAGTTATGTATATGTACAACCCCGGAATTACATAAAGGGTGAGAATCAAAGAGAAAGTAAGTCCTCCTATTATAGCAATACCCATCGGAATCCGGCTTGTAGCGGCGTCTCCCAATGCCAAAGCAATCGGTAATGCCCCAAGAATTGTCGCCAGAGAAGTCATAAGAATTGGGCGGAAACGTTGTGAAGAGGCATCAATAACTGCTTCCCTGACAGATAGTCCCGCTTCTTTTCGTTGATTCGCAAATTCAACGATCAAAATACCGTTTTTCGTAACCAAACCAACCAGGACAATTATACCAATCTGGGAGAAAATATTTAAGGTATGACCAAACAGCCATAAGGTAAGAACTGCTCCTGCCAGTGCCAACGGTACTGTAAGCATAATAACCAAAGGGTCCGCAAAACTTTCGAACTGGGCTGACAGTACCAAATAAACAAGTACTAATGCAAGTATCAGGGCAAAAACCAAACTACTTCCACTCTCTCTGAATTCTTTAGAAGTCCCGGCAAGTGCTGTGGAAAATGAATCATCCAGAAGGTCCTGTGCTATCCGGTCCATTGCTTCAATACCGTCCCCTATTGTCTTACCGGGAACAGGGTTCGCCGAAACGGTTGCCGAGACGTATCTGTTATAACGATACAGTTGGGGAGGGCTAGAAGCTTCTGTAATTGTCACAAGGTTATCCAGTGGAACAAGTTTACCATCTGCACTCCGAACAGAAGCTTGTCTCAAATCCATCGGATCATCTCTGAATTCCTTTTTTGCTTCTCCAATGACTTCGTATTGCTTTCCATTCATTATAAAATAGCCATAACGCTGCCCGGCAAAGTAGAGTTGCATAGTCTCCGCTATATCTCTCACATTCACCCCCATAGCCGCAGCCTTATCTCTATTGATTACTACCTGCAATTCCGGTTTATTAAATTTCAGATCTACGTCTACTACCTGAAAGGTAGGGTCTTGGGCTGCTCGTTCGATGAATGTCGGTAACACCTCTTCCAATTTTTCCAAAGTAGGTGCCTGAAGGACATACTGCACCGGAAGCCCGGCAAAACGGCCGCCACCTATTGTTTGTTCCTGTGCTACAAATATCCGAGCAAAGTTATATCCCTTTAAAATCCCACTCAATTCGTCTGCTATTTCCTGCTGACTTCGTTTCCGGTCTTTCTTAGGAACTAAATTAAGTCGAACAAAGCTTGAGTTAGCTGATATGGAAGCTCCGAAACCGGGAGAAGTAACCCCTAATATGTTATCCTTTTCGCGTATCGTATCCGTAAGTGCAATTAATTTTTGCTGGAATTCATCCATTCGCTCATACGAAGTTCCTTCCGGCGCAGTTGCCCGAATAATCATTCTTCCTTTATCCTCCATCGGAGCCAGCTCACTCTGTAAAGATCCACCAACAAACACAATTAATAGAAACGAAACTCCCATCCAGATAAATGCTACCCAAGGACGTCTCATAAAACGTGTCAATGAATTCCGGTATCCCTTCATCATACCCTCAAAAAAAGGTTCGGTTTTCTCGTACAACCAGGAATGCCTTTTCCGTTTCCGCAGTATCCGTGAGCTCATCATCGGCGTTAATGTCAACGAGATGAATGACGAGATAATTACCGATCCGGCAACAACAATTCCAAATTCCCGGAAAAGTCTCCCTGTTAATCCCTGTAAGAAAATCACAGGCAGAAACACTGCTGTTAGTGTAATCGTTGTTGATATAACAGCAAAAATAATCTCTTTTGATCCCTTATGAGCAGCCTCCATCGGTTGTTCGCCATTCTCTACCTTTGTATAGATGTTTTCCATTACCACAATGGCATCATCTACAACCAGTCCTGTTGCCAGAACAATTCCAAGTAGTGTCAGAATATTGATTGAAAAGTCCATCGTATACATCACGAAGAACGCTCCGATCAGCGAAATAGGAATAGCAATAATCGGGATCACAGTTGTTCTCCAGTCGCGCAAGAACATAAAAATAACAAGTACAACCAACAGAAAAGCGATAATCACTGTCTCCTGCACCTCGTTGATTGATTTCCGAATATTTTCCGTACTATCCAACGCTACTCCAAGCGTAATATCCTCTGGTAAATCCTTTTTTATCTGATCTACACGCTTGTAGATTTCATCGACAATCTCGATGTAATTGGATCCTGGCTGCGGCGTAACAGCAATTCCAATCATAGGAACACCTCCATTACCGCGCAATAAGGTCCGTTCATTCAGGGGGCGTAACTGAGCTGAACCAATATCTTTGAGCCGGACAATTTGCCCGTCTTTCTCCGCTACGATCAGGTTATTAAATTCCTCTTCAGTTGTCAGTCTTCCAAAAGTACGAATAGCCAGTTCGACCTGTTCGCCATCTATCTTTCCGGAAGGAAGCTCAATATTTTGTGAGAGAAGTGCACTTCGTACATCAGAAGCTGTAATTCCCATTCCAGCCATTTTCACCGGTTCGAGCAATAACTTCATCGAGAAGCGTTTCTCTCCCCAAATGTAAATTTTACTGATCCCCGGAATCGTCTGAAGCCGTTCTTTAAAGACATTTATACCTAAATCTGTTAACTCCAGCAAACTCTTCGACTCTGATTGTACTGTCAGGGAGAATATCGTCTCCGCATCAGCATCCGATTTTGCCACAATAGGAGGGTCCGCATCCTGCGGAAGGTTTCTGACTGCTGCAGAAACTTTG
The DNA here is from genome assembly GCF_984588085.1 of Wandonia sp. Taxonomy (NCBI): domain Bacteria; kingdom Pseudomonadati; phylum Bacteroidota; class Flavobacteriia; order Flavobacteriales; family Crocinitomicaceae; genus Wandonia; species Wandonia sp. Next base: position 100,683 of record NZ_CFIGVI010000001.1, on the reverse strand, counting down.
TCCCTGACATCATTCGCCGCCGCATCCATATCACTACTCAGCTCAAACTCAACCGTAATGGTACTTCGCCCGTCACTGCTGACTGATGTCATGGTACGAATCCCTTGTACCTCATTGATGTATTCTTCTAATCTCTCTGTTATCTGGGACTCGATAATATCTGCATTTGCCCCGGGATAGTTTGTCGTAACTGTAATAATCGGAGGGTCAACAGAAGGAAACTCCCGAACCCCGAGATAACTAAAACCGATAAACCCAAAAATCACTACTGCAATTGACATAACAGTAGCCAGTACAGGCCGGTTTATACTTAGTGATGCCAGGTTCATAATTACTTTTGTTTTGCTTTCACATCCATTCCTTCCCGCATTCCCAATAATCCGGTAACCGCAATTGTGTCCCCCACTTTAACAGCTCCGGATATCTGCACTCGGTCTTTGGTACGTATTCCTGTTTCTACAGGAATGCTCAGCGCCTTTCCACCTTTTATAACCCAGACGTTTTGGCCCTTTAATACCGGAACAATAGCAACTGCAGGAACCATAATTGCATTGTTGATTTTACCCAGATCATAAGAAACCGAAACAAAAGAACCCGGGTAGAGACTTTGATCACCTTCCAAAACAGCTCTGATTACCAACATTCGGGTTACAGGGTCAACCATTGGCTCTGCCGCATATACCTCTGCTTCATATACTGTGGAATCCTTTGCCGTTGTCAGTGCAATTTTTTGTCCCGGCTCTACCAAAGCAACATATTGCTCGGGAACAGAGAATTCAATTTTAACATTCTTATTCTGCGCAATCGAAGAAATTTTTGTGGTTGAAGTAAGATACGCTCCCTCACTAACCTGACGTAAGCCTATAACTCCCGAAAAAGGAGCATATACCGACCCTTTTGCTATTTGCACATCCAATAATGCCCGTTGTGCTTCCAATGCCGCCAATTTAGATTGTGCCTGCTCGTATACTTCTAAGCTAAGCGCTTTACTTTCCAGCAACTCACGCTTTCTTTTTTCATCTTTCTGTGCCAGATCCAGATCAACTTTGACCTGATTACGTTGTGCTTCCAGGATATCAGTATCAATACGAAGCAGTAACTCTCCTTTACGGACTTCTTTCCCTTCCTGGAAATAAATCTTTCTAACCCTACCCGAAATCTCGGCATACAGGTCAACCTTTTCAAAAGGAAGTACTTCTCCGGGAATACGAATGATATTATCTATATTTTCTCCCTCTGCGACTACTACATCAACCTCAGGAATTACCGGAGTTTTACGCTCCGGTTCTTTTCCTTCCGACATACAAGCCGTAAGAAAAAGACCTGTTGTCAAAAGTGTGTAAACAAACTTTTTCATCTTTATAGTTCTGATTGTGCGTTTATAGTTCTGTAAACAGAACAGATATACTTCTCACAGGCAAAAACGGTGTCGATTAATCTCCAAAAAGAGATCCTGGCATATACCCTGAGTTTTTTCCCAGATGCTTATACGCTTTATCTGTCACCTTTCTTCCTCTGGGAGTTCTCATTATATACCCCTCCTGAATCAGGAAGGGTTCGTAAACTTCCTCTAATGTTTCCGCATTCTCTCCCACAGCTGTGGCAATAGTTGTTAAACCTACCGGACCACCACTGAATTTATCAATGATTGTCAGAAGAATTTTATTATCCATTTCATCCAGACCATTTTTATCAACGTTCAATGCCTCTAAGGCAATGTTGGTAATCTTCGTATCTATCGTTCCGGATCCTTTTATCTCTGCAAAATCTCTCACACGTCTCAGCAATGCATTTGCTATACGAGGCGTCCCCCTGCTTCTGCTGGCAATCTCGTAAGCTGCCGGAACATCAATTCCAATGTTCAGAATCCCAGCCGATCGTTCAACTATATCGGAAAGTATTTTCGCATCATAATACTCCAGTCGGGCATTAATTCCAAAACGTGCCCGAAGCGGTGCTGTCAGCAAACCGGAACGAGTCGTCGCTCCGATAAGTGTAAATGGGTTTAAAGCTATCTGAACTGTACGCGCGTTAGGCCCCGTATCAATAAGAATATCAATAACATAATCCTCCATAGCACTATACAGATATTCTTCTATCACAGGAGAAAGACGGTGAATTTCATCAATGAAGAGCACATCACCCTCTTCAAGATTTGTTAGGAGACCTGCCAAATCTCCCGGTTTATCAAGAACCGGACCTGAAGTAACCTTAAATCCGACTCCCAACTCATTTGCTATAATATTCGCCAATGTTGTTTTTCCAAGTCCGGGAGGTCCGTGTAATAGAACATGATCTAAAGACTCTCCCCTTTTTTTGGTAGCTTCAACAAATACTTCCAGGTTTTCAATTACTTTTTTCTGTCCGGTAAAGTCATCGAACTGTTTGGGACGCAACACTTTTTCAAGTTCTTTGTCCTTTCCTGAAACTCCCTCTGACCTGTAATCGAATGAATCCAAACCGCAATTGTAATTTGGTCAAAAATAGTAAAAACAAAGGAGAGGCAGGAAACAAATATCAAATGAAAAACGAAATTCATCTGTCATTTTGAAATTATCCTTTAATTTTATCCTCCAAAATTGATTTTACTAAGGTATCATGGCTGGCATACAAGATTATGATTTTGCAGGGAAACGCGCTCTTATACGTGTTGACTTTAACGTTCCGTTAAATAAAGAAACTTTTGAGATTACAGATGACACCCGCATCCGAGCGGCATTAAAAACCATCAACCACGTGCTTGATAACGGAGGGAGTGTTGTACTGATGTCCCACCTCGGACGACCAAAATCAGGTCCAGAGGAAAAATTTTCGTTGAAGCATATCGTTCATCATTTGTCAAAACTTCTCAACAGAGATGTAAAATTTGCAGATGATTGTGTCGGTGAAAAAGCATGGGAGATGTCTGCTAATCTGAAGCCGGGAGAAGTTTTATTACTTGAAAACCTGCGTTTTTATGCTCAGGAAACTGCCGGCACAGAAGATTTTGCTAAGAATCTTGCCCGACACGGGGATTGTTATATTAATGACGCGTTCGGAACTGCTCATCGTGCCCATGCCAGTACAACGGTTGTTGCCCGATTCTTTCCGAATGATAAAATGTTTGGTTATCTGATAGAAAGTGAGATTATTGCTGTCGACAAAGTATTGAATAGTACTGAAAAACCTTTGACAGCTATCGTCGGAGGAGCGAAAGTGTCATCCAAGATTACTATTATAACCCGTTTACTGGAAAAAGTAGATCACCTGATCGTAGGTGGAGGGATGGCTTATACATTTGTTAAAGCTACCGGAGGAAATGTCGGAAGTTCACTTGTAGAAGATGACTTTCTGGGTACAGCAAGAGATATATTACAAAAAGCACAGGAAAAGGGAGTTAAAATTCACCTCCCGGTAGATACATTTGTAGCCAATAAATTTGATAATGATGCAGATAAAAAGTTATTCCCTATTGGTGAAATACCGGAAGGGTGGATGGGACTTGATATAGGACCTGATTCGTCTACTATTTTTGCAGATGTTATCAAACAATCAAAATTGATTCTGTGGAATGGTCCCATGGGAGTGTTTGAATTCAGTAATTTCAGTAAAGGAACTGCTGATGTTGCTTACGCTATTGTCGAAGCTACGAAAAACGGTGCGTACTCTTTGATAGGAGGTGGAGACTCCGTAGCTGCCATTAACCAATTCGAGCTTGCCGAAAAAGTAAGTTACGTATCAACGGGTGGTGGTGCAATGTTGGAATACCTGGAAGGAATTGAACTTCCTGGAATCCGTGCCATAAAAGAAAACTAATTTAGGATCTAAACAATAAGACTTTGTCTTTTTCGTATTGATAAGGTCTTTTGTTTAAGAATCCGAAAGACAAGAACACAGAATTACTACATGGAATTAAAAAAGCTATCCATACTTATACCGGCGTATAATGAGGAAAATACTATTCAGGTGATCCTTGAAAAAGTAAAAGAGGTTCAATTGGATCACGGAATACAAAAAGAAATTGTCATTGTCAATGACGCCTCAAAAGACAAAACTGTTGAACGGGTAGAAGAGTATATATCAAGAAACCCGGAAATGGATATCCGTCTTTTTAGTCAGGAAAAAAACCAGGGAAAAGGTGCCGCAATTAATCGCGCTATTCAGGAGTGTTCGGGAGACTACCTTATTATACAGGATGCTGATCTGGAATATGACCCTCATGAGTACAACCTGTTGATCAAACCTGTTTATATGGATAATGCCGATGTGGTTTACGGTTCCCGTTTTATGGGACACCACCCACATAGAATCCTCTTCTTCTGGCATTCTTTGGGGAACAAGTTTCTCACCTTCCTGTCTAATATGATGACGAATCTGAACCTGACGGACATGGAGACCTGCTATAAGTTGATCCGCACATCGTTGGCAAAATCAATAAAAATTAAGGAAAACCGATTTGGAATCGAACCCGAGATTACAGCCAAACTTTCCCGCATCAAGAAAATTCGAATTTATGAAGTTGGGATTTCGTATTACGGTCGTACCTACGAAGAAGGGAAAAAAATAGGCTGGAAAGACGGGTTCCGCGCCATCTATTGTATTTTTAAATACAGGTGGTTCAAGTAATGGCATGGTGAACCATCTCCATATCGGTAAGCTGTCAGGTATATTGAAACGACATTTCAGTCTGATCTGCCTGATTTTCATTACTCTGTTTTATTTTTACGAAGGGCACCAGAAATCACGTTGGAGAGAAAATCGCGTGATCATAAATGATGTCGTTATTTATTATTCGTATCTACCTGCTACTTTCATAAAAAAAGATCCGCTTTGGAACTTTTACGAAAAGCATGAAAAAGAATACAATCAAAAGGGACAATACTGGGCATTCAAATCACCACAAGGCGATTATATTCCTAAAATGTCCATGGGGAAAGCCATGATGGACCTTCCTTTTTTTCTGATCGCCGACTGGTACACACAGTTCATTTCAAACTCACCCCGTGACGGTTTTTCCCGACCGTATCAATATATCATTACCTGGTCGACACTTATCTATTCCGTACTCGGTCTTCTTCTACTTCGCGGGTGGCTCAGGCGCTTTTTTGATGATAAAACAACCGGGTGGACATTACTTGCCCTGGCACTAGGAACGAATTTGTTTTTTTATGCTACTCATGAGACAGGGATGTCACACCCACACAATTTCTTTCTCCTGGCGGCAGCACTCTACATTTTTCCATTGTGGTACAACAAACGTTTGTTTATTCTCTCCATAAGTTTTGGCATTGTAATCGGGTTACTCATTCTAATCCGACCGATCAACATTCTTTTACTTTTCCCAATTGTATTTCTGCACCGTCCTAAAAACATGGGAATGATCCCGTATATTCAATCCATTCTTTCTTTAAAACAATTGTTAATTAGTATTGCAGCAGCTGTTATAATATGGACTCCACAACTAATTTTCTGGAAGATGCAATCGGGAAACTGGTTATACTACTCATACGGAAGCGAATCATTCTTTTGGTTAAAACCACATGTTTTTGAAGGGTTGTTCTCTTTCCGAAAAGGTTGGTTTATCTATACGCCCATGATGCTGTTAGCTATTCTTGGATTCATCCCGCTTTATCGGAAGAACAAAAATTCAGTCCGTGTCCTGTTACTCTTTCTGTGTGTGTTTCTCTACGTTACGTTTTCCTGGTGGTGTTGGTGGTATGGCGGAAGCTTTGGCGCACGTACCCTGATTGATATTCTTCCCCTGATGGCATTTCCTTTGGCAGCAGGATTTGAATGGGTATCCCGTCAAAAAAAGCGATGGATTCTATTTATTGCTCCTGTTTTCTTTGTTTACCTGAACAATTACCAAAGCTGGCAATATTCGCAAGGGTTTATTCATTTTGATTCGATGACGTATGAAGGCTATACAACCATTTTTCTGAAGGATCACACGCCTATTGGCTACTGGGAAAAACTGATTACGCCAGATTACGAAAACAGCCAAAAGTACGGTGAAGAACGAAATTCTGTTCCTTTGCAATAGAACTACAAAGTAACCGACTGAACAAACTTCAACAGTTTCTCCAGAACAATCGGGTTGATCGTTTCATCCAGCTCTCCGTATTCAGTCAGATTGCACACATCACACTTCTGGAATAAATGATTCAGACCTTCCAGAATTTCCACCTGACTTTTCTCCTGAGAGGCGGCACTTAGGTTGTCTTTAATTCCCTGGCTATTTGACACAGCAGGAACCTGAAAATCTTTAGACCCGATCAACGACAGAACAGGCACCTCAATGTAGGGTAAATACTCTTTTACATCCCACTTTGAAAACTGCCGCCCGAACTCATTGTTAAGAAAAGTCGAAAGTCCCATTACGAATTGAAGTTTGGTTGTACCCTCCGTTGCACCTTCAGGAGCTTTATCCCATTGTTCGGATAAAAAATCAGTCAGCAGTTTTGTTGCATCTTTCTGAGAATGTTCATCAATAATATCCAACATTCCGGAAAATGTAGATTGATTCCATCTCGCCATTTCTTCCGACTTACCATCGTATATAATCATCAGATACTGTTGTTCTTCCAATATTTGCCTCCCGGTTGTTCCGGGACCTGCCAACGAAATAATGAAAGCAACGTCATCGTGTTTTTTGGCTGTCATCAAGGCGTGCATTCCTCCTTCTGAGTGACCAATAAGTCCAACGGGATGATCAGGGAATTTAGCTTTCACAAACCCATACGCTGACTCCAGATCGGTAGCAAATTGTTCAAGTGAAGTTCCCTGAAAAACACCTTCCGATTCCCCTGTTCCCCTGTCATCAAAACGAAAACTACCAATACCGTTTCGCGCCAGGTAGTCTGCAATTACTAAAAAAGGCTTGTGCCCTAACATCTCTTCGTTTCTATCCTGTGCTCCGGAACCTGAAGAAAACACAAGAATCGGAAACTGTTCTGTAGTATCTTCCGGCAAAACAAGAGTCCCGCCAAATGACAAGGACTCAGAAATATGTTTGAATGTATACTCCTTTGTATGATACGCAAAAGGAGGTTGAGGTTCCTGCGGGCGTACAACGATCTTTTTTTCTTGGCGTTCTCTGTGAAAACTCAAGGATGCTTTCATTCCCATTTGTTCAAACTCTCCTTCAATCACTACATCCTCTGCATTCAATACTCCCTTATATTTTGCTCCTATTGCCGAAATAGCAAATTCAAACTTCTCCTTTTCTATTTCAACCACATCTGCTGAAAGTCCCATTGCAGTGCTGTCTTGTGGATGCAACAGGTGAACTTCATATTTCTTCTTGTTCTTGTTCACTTTCAATAATAGTTCGTGTGACTGCCCCATAAGAACCATTGAACCGCTCCACAATCCCTCATACTTAATCTGCTGCGAAAAGGAAAAAGAACTTAAAAAGAATACGACTAACGCCAGGTATATTTTCATTATTCAACTTTGTTTTGATCTATAATAGTACGTAATTTACAGGAGACGGCAATATCAACTACCTGCTTTATACCCCGAAGCGAAACACGCTTGTAGCAAATATCCCCCTGTCGGAGCGTCCCAGTTCAACATCTCTCCCGCACATTTTATCTTCGGAAATTTCTTTAGTGACAAATCCTCATTCAACTCTTCCCACAAAACCCCTCCGTATGTGGAAATGACCTCATCCAACGGACGAAACCCAGAGACTGTCAGGGGATACTTTTTTATAATCTCTGCCAGTAACAAAGGAGTTGTAAATACTTTCTTTGTGGTTTTCTTAAGTAATTCGAGTTTTACACCGTCCAGTTTCATACTTCGTAAACCGTCTGTTATTTTTTTACTCCCTGCTAATCGAGTCTCAATTTCAACAGCCGAAAGGTTGGGCTTTAAATCCAAGAAAATCTGCTGCGGGAAGCTCTTTTGTCTGATAAATCGATTCATAAAGTACACAGGAGAGCCTTCAATTCCATAGTGAGCGAAAACTAATTCTCCGCTTCTCTCTGCTTCTTCCGTATACAAACGGATGTTTTTCAAAGGTCGACCTTCCAGATCATGATAAGCTTCTGACATCTCCAGTCCTGAATTGGAAGGTTCCAACAAGGAAACCCCTATCTCTTTTTCAGAAAACAACTCTGTCCATGCACCATCCGAACCGGTTTTCGACCAGGATTTACCTCCGAAAGCAAAAACAGCATGCTCGTACTGCACATTTTTCTGTTCTCCTTCTGAATCAAACACCAGATATTCCTGATTAAAATCAATCAGCCTGTGAGAAAAGTGAAATACTACACCAGACTGCCTGAGGGCATTCAGCCAGTTTTCGAGCACATGGATCGGTTTTATTCCCTTCACCGGAAACACTTTCCCGGATGACCCCACATAGGTGTCAACTCCAATACTTTTCAACCAGTCAATTGTTTTTCCGGTATCAAACTCTTGTACTATTTTTCTGATTTCAGGATGGTCATACCGCGTCAAAAAAGCAGCTAAATCTTCGCTATGTGTGAGATTAAATCCTCCATGTCCGGCAACCAGAAACTTTCTTCCCGCTGCTTTCTTATGATCATACACGTGTACTTTCATTCCTCGCGCTACACAACTTGTGGCTGCCATTAACCCGGCCGGTCCTGCACCTACTATGTGTATCGAACTCATTACCACAAAGCTAAAAAAATAACTAATTGTCTCAATTATCCAGTATATTTGAAAGTAAAGAAATTTTACGCCATGAAAGCATATTATCTCAAGCAATACGGAAAGGCTGACACCGCTTTTGAGTTAAGAGAACATCCCTTACCCGCTTCGGTTCAACCGGACGAAGTACGCATTCAGGTTGAGGCGTTTGGGTTAAATTATGCCGATGTAATGGCACGTAATAAAAAATACAGAGAGGCTCCTCCAATTCCCTGCGTAATCGGTTATGAAGTTGTTGGGACAATAACAGAAGCCGGTGCGGATATCCCTAAGGATCATCTGGGAAAACGAGTGGTAGCTTTTACACGTTTTGGTGGTTATGCTCAGGAAGTTATTACGAAACAATATGGTTATGCGGTAATCGGGGATATGGAAGCCGGAAAAGCATTGGCTTTGGCCACGCAATATGTTACGGCTTATTATATGGTGAACGTACTAACCAATATTCTGCCGGGGGACAAAGTCCTTGTTCACTCTGCTGCCGGGGGAGTCGGAACGGCATTAATTCAACTTCTTAAAATCCGCGGAGCAGAAGTTTTTGCCAAATCCCGCTCTGACAAAAAAAAGGACTACGTGCTATCCCAGGGAGCAGATCATTTTATTAATTACTCGAAAGAAGAATACGCTACTCAAATACGCCGTATTCTAAAAGAGGACCGACTGGATGTATCATACAACCCGATAGCGGGAAGTACTTATAAGAAGGATATGTCTTTATTAGGAAGCGGAGGACGAATAGTATTGTTCGGAGGAGCTGAATTATCCGGCACGAAATGGGGAATCTTCTCGCAGTTGAATTTCCTTCGAAAAATGGGACTTGTGATCCCTGTAGGACTAATGATGACTTCACGCAACATTCTTGGCGTCAACATGCTGAAAATAGCCGATAATCGACCAAAAGTAATGGCGTTATGCCTTGAGGCAGTTGTTGACTTATACCAACAGGGAAAGATTCATCCCGAGATTGGATCTCTGTATTCACATGAGCAGTTAGGAGAGGCTCACGCTTTTCTCGAATCGGGAAATTCTGTCGGAAAAATCGGGATTATCTGGTAGCAGTTGACTCACTTCCTCTGTGTCCGTAGTCACGTTACAATTCAAAATTTCTCCTTAACTTCATCCTTTCAAATAAAAAACAGCATAAATGGACAAAACACAGTCATACATTCAAACCAACAAGGATCGTTTTTTGAACGAACTCATTGACTTACTAAAAATTCCTTCTATATCAGCGGATCCCGCTTATTCAAAAGATGTACACGCAACAGCAGAAGCAGTAGCAGAGTCGCTTCGTAAAGCAGGTGCCGATGTTGTAGAAATTTGCCCAACCGCAGGATACCCGATTGTTTACGGAGAAAAAATTATTAACCCGGAACTACCAACCGTATTGGTATACGGGCATTATGATGTTCAACCGGCTGATCCAATTGAACTTTGGGACTCTCCTCCATTCGAACCTGTCATTAAAAAAACAGCTATTCATCCGGAAGGAGCCATTTTTGCCCGTGGTGCCTGTGATGACAAAGGGCAGATGTACATGCATGTAAAGGCTTTTGAAGCGATGGTAGCTTCAGGAGAACTTGCCTGCAATGTGAAATTTATGATCGAAGGGGAGGAAGAAGTAGGAAGTTCTAATCTGGCTATTTTTGTAAAAGAAAATAAAGAGAAACTTAAGGCTGATGTCATTCTTGTTTCGGACACCGGAATTCTGAGTAACGATACGCCTTCTATTACAACAGGGTTACGTGGATTAAGTTATGTTGAAGTTGAAGTAACCGGTCCCAATCGCGACCTTCACTCCGGTTTGTACGGAGGAGCTGTTGCAAACCCAGTCAATATACTTTGTCAAATGATTGCGTCACTGCATGACGAGAATAATCATATTACCATTCCAGGTTTTTATGACAAGGTAGATGAATTATCCCGTGACGAACGTGACGAAATGGGACGTGCGCCTTTCAGTCATGAAAAATACTGTGAGGCACTGGATATTGCAGATACTCACGGTGAAAAAGGATACACGACCATGGAACGTGCTTCTATTCGACCAACGTTGGACGTAAACGGAATCTGGGGAGGTTATACCGGTGAGGGAGCAAAAACAGTAATTGCGTCCAAAGCGTATGCAAAGATATCTATGCGTCTAGTTCCAAGTCAGGTGTCAGATGAAATCACTGAGCTTTTCCAGAAGCATTTCGAGTCTATCGCTCCAAAAAGTGTAAAAGTGAAAGTTAAACCCCATCATGGTGGAGAAGCTGCAGTAACTCCTATTGATTCTGAAGAATATAAAGCCGCGTCGATGGCCATGGAGAAAGGATTTGGTAAAAAACCTATTCCGATCAGAAGCGGAGGAAGTATTCCTATTGTTGCCCTGTTTGAAAAAGAACTTGGTTTAAAGACAATGTTGATGGGCTTTGGATTAGACAGTGACGCGATCCATTCTCCCAACGAGCATTACGGTGTTTTCAATTATTTCAAAGGAATTGAAACCATTCCGTATTTCTATCATTATTACAGTGAACTAAAGAAATAAATTATGATGCGATCTCTTTTTATCCTGTTGCTTACAACCCCTTTATTTGTTAGTTGTTTCTCGTACAAAGATGTCAGCTTTAAAGGAGTTGAAAACTACAAAATCGGAAAGATTCAGGATGGTGAATTATCCTTCGGGTTTGATGTTAAACTGGAAAATCCGAATAAATATAACATCAAAATAAAACCAACCGATTTGCAGGTTTTTGTTGGTGACAGGGAATTAGGAATTGCACGACTGGATAAGAAGTTGAAAATAAAGAAAAACAGTTCGGCTTCTTATCCTGTTATGATCAATGCCCGACTAAAAAATCTGGCTGGGGCAGGGATGGGAGCTATCCTTGAGCTCGCCACAAAAAAGTCGGCAGATGTACGAATTAAGGGACCTGTTAAAGGCAGTGTGCATGGAATTACACGGAAAATGGAAATTGACGAAACCCGATCTATAGACCTCAGTAAATTCAATATCCCTTTTTTAAACTAAATGTCTTTGTTGAACCGCCTGATACTTTTTTTCCTTTTCGCCTTTCTTCTGCAAGGGTGTTATGTACTCTTTCCCAAAAAGTACTATCGAAAAGCGGTTGAAAAAGCACCTTACGATGCAATTATCGTTCCCGGTTATCCTTACAATGAAGAAGATACCACCTGGAACAGAATAATTCAGGCTCGTCTGCTGTGGTCTACATGGCTGTATAAAAAGGGAATCACAAAACATATTATTTATTCCGGATCTGATGTACACTCACCTTATGTAGAAGCCATATACATGGCACAATACGGAAAAGCTCTGGGCGTACCCGAACAGGCAATTCTTCTGGACACACTGGCTAAACACAGTTCTGAAAATGTCTTCTACGGTTTTCTTCTTGCAAGAGAAAAGGGATTCGAGAAAATTGCGTTGGCTACTGATCCCTTTCAGGCAGGTATGATGCGCCCTGTACGTCGAAGAGTCAAAAGAATCTTTACACACAAAGTAGATCATATCCCTATCATTTTTGATACCATTAAGAAAATTGATACTATTCCCCACCCGATAATTGACCCTTCTTCTGCTTATCGCAGCAATCATGTTTCTTTAAAGGAAAGTGAAGGTTTTTTTAAACGGCTAAGCGGAACGCTGGGGATGAAAATTAACTGGAAAAAATACAGGAAAGAAGAACGTAAAAAACGAAAAGAGAGGAAAAATGACGAAGGATAAACATAAACACACAAATGCGCTCATTCATGAATCTTCTCCCTACTTATTACAACATGCTCACAACCCGGTAAACTGGGTAAACTGGTCAGAATCTGCCTTTGAAAAGGCAAAAGAAGAAAACAAGCTGGTTCTGATCAGCGTGGGATATTCTTCCTGTCACTGGTGCCACGTCATGGAGAAAGAATCGTTTGAAGATGAAGAAGTGGCAGCCTATATGAATGCACATTTTGTGTGTATCAAAGTCGATCGGGAAGAACGACCGGATGTTGATCAGGTATATATGAATGCTGTGCAATTGATGACCCAACGCGGAGGATGGCCGCTAAACTGTTTTGCTCTTCCGGATGGACGCCCCATATACGGAGGTACTTATTTTCCACAAGAACAATGGTTACATGTACTCCGAAGTCTGGTTCACACCTACACGACTGATCCGCAACGCGTAGAAGAATATGCCCGAACCCTAAAAGAAGGAATAGAACAAAGCGAATTGATTGAAGTTAAAACAACTGTATCTCAATTCGAAGAGGAACGTTTACATGAGCTTGTTACTCGTTGGAAACACCAGTTTGATGATGAAGAAGGCGGAGCAAATCGGGCCCCAAAATTTCCACTACCAAATAATTACCGGTTTTTGCTTCGTTATGCCATGAAGTATGAAGATCCCCGCGTTAAACGTCATTCATTGCTGACGCTTACCAAAATGGCACAGGGAGGCATTTATGATCAGATCGGAGGTGGTTTTGCGCGATATTCTGTTGACACACTTTGGAAAGTCCCTCATTTTGAAAAAATGCTCTATGATAATGCACAACTATTATCCTTATATGCAGATGGCTACAAACTCACGCAGGACCCGGAATATTTACAGGTAATTCGTCAGACTGTTACATGGTTAAAGCGGGAAATGCTGGATCCTTCCGGATCTTTTTACTCAGCACTTGACGCCGATAGCGAAGGAGAAGAAGGGAAATATTACGTTTGGTCTGAGCAGGAGCTAAAAGAGCTTCTACAGGATGATTATACCTGGTTTGCCGATTTGTTTGAGGTAGAAAATGAAGGTCTTTGGGAAGAAGATAAATCCATCTTACTCCGAAAACAATCTTTGGCTGAATTCGCTCAAAAATCCGGTCTGACAATTGAAGAGATTACAGAAAACGTAAACTGTATTTTTGAAACACTCTTACAAGTACGCACAAAACGTATTCCCCCCGGATTGGATGATAAATCCCTTACATCCTGGAATGCCATGCTCATTTCCGGACTTTGTGACGCTTATTCTGTAACTGGCGATCCGGAATATGTACAACTCGCAATAAATTGTGCTGAGTGGATTAAAAGCAGCCAGACGAAAGAAGAAGGAACACTTTGGCATACCTGGAAAAACGGACGATCAAGTATTGACGGATTTCTGGAAGATTATGCGTTTGTCATCAGTGCCTGGATTTCACTCTATACGGTAACATTCAATGAGCAATGGCTTCTTGCTGCAAGAGTATTAACAGAAACGACCATAGAACAATTCGAAGATGAAAAATCCGGAATGTTTTTCTTTACAGACAAAGACTCCGAACTAATTGTCCGGAAAATGGAAATCAATGACAACGTGATCCCTTCCACAAATTCACAAATGGCAAACAATCTCTTTCTGCTAGGTAAGTACTTCTCACTAGACGAATGGACAGATAAAGCCAGGCAGATGCTTGCGAATGTATATGACGGTATGGAGAATTATGGCTCCGGTTATAGTAACTGGGCCTGGTTACTGATGAATTTTTCCACTCCTTTCTATGAAACGGTTATTGGAGGGAAGGACTGGAAGTCTTCCCTTTCGGAATGGAATTTGCATTACATCCCTGAATCCATTGTATGCGGAGGAAACCAACAGGGAGAACTGGAAATCACGGTCGGGAAACTGGAAACGGATAAAAACAAGTGGTACGTTTGCGAAAACAAAAGTTGTCAGGCACCCGTCTCTAGTTTTGATGAAGCATTCAGAAGTATTAAAACTCCTCAATAATTCACGCTGCAATTCGTTTATAAAGAAAAGTACATGAAAGTAATCATCACAGTACTATCCCTATTTGTCTGGTATACCGGAGTTGCTCAATTGCTCAATAATAGCAAAGGAGAAGCATTTACGGATGAACCTTTTTTTAATATTGAAAATGTCCGTGCTAATAAAATAAAACGAATATCAGGGCAATATTCCACAAAGAAGATAAATGATCAGATTCGTCCCGGGAAGTTAATCTATGTCTATGAATTTGATGAAAAAGGACGATTGACTCAGAAATATGAAACTGTAGAAGTAAAGGGAGGAATCGATACGGTTGTAACCCAATACGAATATAACCCCAAAGGATTTCTTCATGTCAAGCGAAGAACAGACAACAGCGGGTTTTATGCCTATGTATTTGAATACGATGAATCAGGACGTGTCATCCGGGAAGAGTTCCGCAGGGATATGAATAAATCCGGCAGCAAAGTAGACTTTTTAAGTGACAAGCAATTTTTAATCACCTATGAAACTTCAACGTATGAAAACTATCCGGGACAGGAAAAACGAACGTATTACAACAGCTACGGAAAGCCTTTTCAGGAAAAATTCTCCTATTACAATGAAGACAGCTATCTGTTGGAAGAACTTGAAAAGCTAAAGGTTACTTCCGGACAAAAAAAAACAACTTATGCCTATAATGCAAAAGGACTATTGGCTGAAATGACAACGATAAGTTCTGTAATGGGCAATTCGGAAGTGACGTATAAATTCACATACGATGAAAATAACAATTTAACTTCCAAGGAAATTCATAGAAACGGAAACTATACAACAGAGATCCAGGTAATTTACAACGAAAAAACGGGTTTAATCAGTGCTATTCTAGTTCGTCAGGTATCTACCAATTTTATAACCATACTTCGTCTGGACGCGTATGAATTTTACGACTAAAGTGCGAGATTGAGTGTAACAAAAAAGGTAACCAGAGCAAAAAACACCCAAAACGAAAAATAATTCAGGTTATCCTTTGTCAGTTTAAGGTAAATTGTATTCACTCCTAGAGCGATAACGAACCAACAAATAAAGTTAAACACAGGAATCTCATTATCCTCCCAGTGCCAGAAATCCATCAAATGAGCTACTGGTTCAATAAGAATATCCATGCCTACCATCAAGGTGGCAGAAAGGAGAACCCGTAAATAAAAGTTTTTCACAAGCACCCTGCTCATCTCACAGGAAATAGAAGACAACAAAGCCCAGTTCACACCAATAATCAAAGGTACCTCCCATAATTTTGGTCCCAGATTACCACCATATGCATATTCACCAAATAGAAAGCTTGTATGCACACCTATCCACTCTACCACTATACCTGTTCCAAATGCTACGGAAAAAGCCAACAGTGTGGCTCTATTCAATTTGTAGAATGAAAAAGCCAACAGAAAAAAAGTGAGAGATAAATGATAAAAAGTAAGGTTAAGAAATGAATCTTGATAAGGAGACAGGATACCAACAAGTCCGACAGAATACGTAATCAGTAGAACACCTATCATTACCTTAATTCTATGTCTGACGAGTAAATCTGTCATATCAGTGAAGTTACTTCAAAATACGTAACAACGCAAGTGGTATATTGTTCAACAAAAAAATCCCTGCCGCAAACGACAGGGATTCTTCTTATAAGGAAAATACTTTTTATCCTTCCGCTTCCGCTGCTTCTTCTTCAGCAGATTTCTTTTTAGCACCACGTGCCATTTTCACAGAAACTACAACCGCATTAGCAGGATCTAAAATCTGAACTCCCGGGATCTCAACGTGCTTAACACGAATAGCATCACCAATTTCCAACTTCGTAATATCCAAAGTGATGTCAGCAGGCATATCTTTTGGAAGACCAGCTAATTTCAACTTACGGAAAACCTGTTGCAATTTCCCCCCTGATGTAACCCCAGGTGCAATCCCTTTGATACGAACCGGCAAACTAACTTTTACTGGTTTATTTTCATTCAACTCTAGGAAATCAACGTGGATAATATCATCCGTTAAAGGATTCTGTTGTACTTCCTGGATGATCGCCTGTGATTTTCTTCCGTTGATATCCAAATCTACTTTGTATACCTCAGGTGTGTAAATCAATTTTTCTACCTGTACTGCCTCAGCAGAAAAATGTACCTGCTCTCCGCTTCCGTACAATACACATGGAACAAGACCAGCACTTCTAAGTGCTTTAGCATCTTTTTTCCCTACGTTCTCCCTTGGAGAACCGCTCAACGATACTACTTTCATTTGTTTATGATTTATGATATAATAAAATGCGAACTAATTGACTGGTTATTTACCAATCGTCTGATTACGTCAGCGAATAACTCCGATGTCGATAGGACACGGATTTTATCACTCTTCTCTTTTAGCGGAATAGTATCCGTAACGATAAGCTCTGTAAGACTTGATGTATTGATTCTCTCATACGCCGGTCCGGAAAGAACCGCATGCGTACAGAAAGCGCGAACACTTTTTGCTCCCCTGCTCATAAACAAGTCAGCTGCTTTTGTAAGTGTCCCTGCCGTATCACACATATCATCAACCAGAATAACATCTTTTCCCGATACATCTCCAATCACCGTCATTTCTGCAACTTCGTTTGCTTTTTTACGGTGTTTATGACAAATGGCAAGACCTGTATCCAATTTCTTAGCATACGAATTGGCTCTTTTTGCTCCTCCCGCATCAGGAGCCGCAAGAATCAGATTACCCGTATTCAATTTCTGGATCTCTTCATAAAACAGAGTGGAAGCATACAAATGATCCACCGGTACTTCAAAAAATCCCTGAATCTGATCAGCGTGCAAATCCATGGTCATAATTCGGTTTACTCCCGCAGCCATCAGCATATTAGCAACTAATTTTGCTCCTATGGCAACTCTTGGTTTGTCTTTACGATCCTGTCGGGCAAACCCAAAGTAAGGAATTACTGCAATTATCTTACGCGCCGAAGCCCGTTTTGCAGCATCAATCATTAAAAGAAGTTCAAATAAATTTTCAGTCGGAGGCATTGTTGACTGTACGATGAATACATCCTGACCTCGTACCGTTTCTTCAAAAGAAGGCTGGAATTCGCCATCCGAAAAATCAGTAACCGTAACTTTTCCAAGTGACACACCATATGATTCCGCAATCTTTGATGCGATATCACTGGAAGCCCGACCTGTAAATATTTTTACTCCAATTGACACAACCTAAACTTTTTGAGGAGGTAAAGTTACCTCTAATTTTACTAATTTCTTACTTTTTCCTGCAAAAAAGTACAAAACGACTTATTCCAAAACAAGTTGTTGAATCTTCGGAATAGGACCTGTGCATTTCACCTGATGACACTCAATACATGACGCCACTGCTTTATTGTATAGTTCCTCTGCCTGCTCCGGATTTGTATAAATAGCACGTTGAGATTCAAGAAATGACTCCGCATGGGTTACAAAAAACTCGTCTTTCACATGACCTTCTGTCATTGCTGCTTCCAAAATTCTTTCGAAACTCTCCGGAAACTCCCCCAAATCTTCACCTGCACTAATACGCTCTTTCAGTTGCATGTTGATATGATGCATCTGCCTCATCAGAGATGCCATCTCAGAACTTTCGTGCATTTCAAACTTTTTCTTCTGCCGTTTGGGCTGTATTGTCTCTTCCGGCTGTTGTTCATCACAACTCACAAGTCCTCCAACAAATACCAGAAAAATAAAAGCAAATAGTCTCATTACTCTTTTATTAAAACACCGTCTGCTAGAAATCCGTATGTGATCTCAGGTTCTGTTATTGCATCTATCTCCTCCTGAGTAAGACCTTCGTCCTCCGCATAATGTTTTAGTTCATTAACAGAAGTCACCGAAATAAATGCTTTTCCATTTATGATCGCTTCCGATTCTGCTGCGTTCAAAGGCATAAAGAAACCATAATCTTTAAACCGCACAAAAGCTACTTCTTCGTCGTTCAGATCAACATTCATCCAGCATCCCTTTTTCTGGCAAACATTATAGATGGTTGCTGTAAATTTTGCTTCGATCGTGTCTCCTTCTTCCAATTCCTGATAGGTTGCGTACATTTCGTCAGCCGACACAGCTCCGTCTACAGTTATTGTATCTCCAAAAACGGCATAACTAACCTCTTCTTCGCTGATTTCCTGCTCCTTCTCAGGTGCTTTACTCTCTCCACATCCTACCAATAAAACAGACATTGCAAAAACAGAGAATCCTGTTTTCTTAAGAATTGTATTCATAAGGTATAATTTCTTCAATTTCAGGCACAAAATTAGTGATTTCTACTACAGTCAGCAAATGCAGTCTGTTATTTATAATCAATATAAAACAAAAACACCATCTGAAAAATCAGATGGTGTTTCCTTCTATTTCCTATCTTATTAGAGTTTTCTTGCTACCTCAACTTCTTCGAAAGCCTCGATAATATCTCCTTCAGCAATATCATTGTATCTGTCGATATTCAATCCACACTCGTAACCATGTTTTACTTCTTTAACATCATCCTTAAAGCGTTTCAATGAACCAAGTGTTCCTGTATGCTGAACAATTCCATCACGGATAACTCGGATTTTCGAATTACGTTTGATAATTCCTTCAAGAACGAAACATCCTGCAATTGTTCCCACCTTAGTGATTTTGAACGTTTCTCTAACTTCGGCAGAACCAACAACCTGCTCTTCAATTTCCGGAGACAACATCCCTTCCATCGCAGCTTTGATTTCATCAATAGCTTTGTAAATGATCGAATAAATACGGATATCGATTTGTTCTCCCTCTGCAAGTTTCTTCGCACCACCTGTAGGTCGCACCTGGAATCCGACAATGATAGCGTCTGAAGCAGATGCAAGGTTTACATCATTTTCAGTAATTGCCCCAACTCCTTTGTGTACGATATTCACCTGGATCTGATCTGTAGAAAGTTTCAGTAATGAATCAGAAAGAGCCTCAATAGATCCATCCACGTCTCCTTTAACAATCAGGTTCAATTCTTTGAAATCACCTATCGCCAAACGACGACCAATCTCATCAAGTGTAATATGTTTCTGAGTTCGCAGACCCTGTTCTCTGTACAATTGTTCGCGTTTCGTAGCAATAGATCTTGCTTCACGTTCATCATCCATGATATAGAACTTATCCCCTGCACTTGGCGCACCATTAATACCTAAGATAGATACCGGTACAGCTGGCCCTGCCTCTTTAAGATTCTTTCCATGCTCATTGTGCATCGCCCGAACCCTACCGGCATAACGTCCGGCAAGAATAATATCTCCGATTTTCAACGTTCCGGCTTCCACCAACATGTTTGTAACATATCCTCTTCCTTTGTCGAGTGAAGATTCAATCACTGTTCCCACAGCGTTTTTATTCGGGTTCGCCTTAAGATCTAATAACTCTGCTTCAAGCAATACTTTTTCAAGTAATTCATCAATGTTCAACCCTTGTTTTGCAGAAATTTCCTGACACTGGTATTTACCACCCCATTCTTCTACAAGGATGTTCATTTGTGAAAGTTGCTCACGGATTTTATCCGGGTTTGCCGTCGGTTTATCTACCTTATTAATGGCGAAAATCATTGGAACACCTGCAGCCTGAGCGTGGGCAATTGCTTCTTTCGTCTGAGGCATCACATCATCGTCAGCAGCAACAATAATTATCGCAATATCCGTAACCTGAGCACCCCTTGCACGCATCGCTGTAAAGGCCTCGTGACCCGGAGTATCAAGGAAAGTAATTCGCTTACCATTTTCCAATGTCACCGAATAAGCACCAATGTGCTGGGTAATACCTCCTGCCTCACCGGCAATTACATCTGCATTACGAATTCTGTCCAATAAAGATGTCTTACCGTGGTCAACGTGTCCCATTACCGTAACAATCGGCGCACGTGGTAAAAGATCTTCGTCTTTATCTTCCTGTACAGGGATTGCATCCTGTACTTCAGCACTTACAAATTCAACTTCGAAACCAAACTCATCAGCAACAATAGCAATTGTTTCTGCATCCAGTCGCTGGTTAATAGAAACGAAGATTCCCAACGACATACATGCCGAGATAACCTGTGTTGGTTGCACATCCATCATCGAAGCCAATTCCGACACGGTAACGAACTCTGTCAACTTAAGGATTCCTGACTCAAGTTCAGCTTCCATTGCTTCACGTTCACGTTTCTGAGCCCGTTCATCTCTTTTCGATCGGCGGATTTTAGCCGCTTTAGACTTACCTGTACCCGAAAGACGTGCAAGAGTTTCTTTGATTTCTTTTTGGATATCCTCTTCAGAAACCTGTTGTTTAACTACCGGCTTTTTACCTTTTTTGGTTACCTGAGCTCCACCACCACTACCCTGACCCGCACGATCAACGTTTACTTTCTTAATTCGTTTACGCTTCTTTTTATCCGCGCTATCTTTCGAACGATCAACTTTTGTTCTTGGTTTTTCAGTTGGAAGTTCAATTTTCCCAACTACCGTAGGACCGGAAAGTTTATTTGTCTTCGCCTTAATTGTTTCAATTTTCTTCTCAGGCTCTTCTTTCTTCTTTTCCGTCTCTTTGGGTTTCTCTACTACAATCGATTTTTCTTCTTTCGCTGCAGGCTTCACCTCTTCTTTCGGTTCCTCTTCCTGTTTTACTTTTTCTTCAGCAGGTGTAGCCTCCGGCTTATCTGCTTTTTTCTTCTTATCAGGACGTGTCTTTGTATTGATTTTATCAAGATCAATCTTTCCAATTACAGATACCTTCACTTCACCATCGCCGATCGTATTTTTATCTTCCTTCGGCTCCGACTCTTTTTCCTCCTCCTTGGGTTCTTCCTTCGCCGGTTCTTTTTCCTCTTCCTTCTCCTCTTCTTTTTCCTTCACTATAGGCTTAGGATCTGACAAAGGAGCTTTAAAAGCATCGATGTTTATCTCTACTTCATCCTCAGTTTCTTCTTCTTTATTATCTTGCTCTTTAGCGTCACGAAGTGAAATCGTCTCCTTTTTCTCCTTCACTAAAGAGGCCTGCTTTGACTTCTCTTTAACAGATTGGTCAGCAGCATACTGATCAGAAAGCAGTTCATAGACGTCTCCTTCTATCTTGGTGTTCGGATTCGAATCTATACTGATCCCCTTACCAGACAGGAATTCCACTATGGTACTCACACCTACGTTCAGCTCTTTTGCTACTTGTCTTAATCTTAATACTTTTCCGGCCATAAAACAGTCCTTCAATTGTTTTTTTGAGTTCTCACTCGTAAATTTTCGTGTTAAAGGTAGTCGGGTTAATTCAATTATTCAAATTCTGAACGCAGAATTCTAACCACTTCCTTAACCGTCTCTTCCTCAAGATCCGTACGACTCACCAAATCCTGAACATTCAATTCAAGAACTGATTTTGCCGTGTCACAACCGATAGCTTTCAATTCATCAAGAATCCATCCATCGATTTCATCTGCAAATTCTTCCAAATCAACATCTTCAACATCTTCAGCACCTTCACGGTATACATCGATCTCGTATCCTGTCAATTTACCTGCCAACTTGATATTATGCCCTCCGCGACCAATCGCAAGAGAAACCTGATCCGGCTTTAGATAAACATTTGCACGCCCTTCCTCTTCCAGAATTTCAACCGAAGAAATTTTCGCAGGAGAAAGTGCACGCTGAATAAATAAAATAGGATTACTGGTATAGTTTATAACATCAATATTTTCGTTTCTCAACTCACGTACAATACCATGGATACGCGCACCTTTCATTCCGACACAAGCTCCTACCGGATCAATTCTGTCATCATAGGATTCAACAGCAACTTTTGCTCTCTCTCCCGGTTCACGTACAATTTTCTTGATAGTAATCAATCCATCAAATACTTCTGGAACTTCCAACTCGAACAGACGTTCAAGGAACTCAGGCGCTGTACGCGAAAGGATAATAACCGGACTGCTATTACGCATATCTACTTTTGCTACAACAGCCCGAACCGTTTCTCCTTTTTTGAAGTAATCCGAAGGAATCTGTTCTGATTTCGGAAGGATCAACTCATTCCCTTCATCATCCAGAACAAGCACTTCTTTTTTCCATACCTGGTATACTTCTCCTGTAACAATCTCCCCAATACGTTCTTTATACTTCGCATAAATATGATCTTTCTCAAGTTCAAGAATACGCGAGATAAGATTCTGACGCAGCGATAAAATATTTCTTCGACCAAAGTCCAGGAACTTCAATTCTTCAGAAACTTCTTCCCCCACTTCAAAATCAGGCTCTATTTTTATCGCTTCCGAATATGCAATCTCCGTATTGACATCTTCAACCTCACCATCCGGAACAATTTCTCTGTTACGCCAGATCTCAAGATCTCCTTTGTCAATATTAATAATGATATCTATATGATCGTCTGTGCCATATTTCTTACGCAACATTGAACGAAAAACGTCCTCAAGGACATTCATCATTGTCACACGGTCAATGCTCTTAAATTCTTTAAACTCCGAAAATGATTCAATCAAGTTTAAGCTATCCATCGCTTAATTATTTAAATGATATAACAACTTTTGCTTCTTTTATATCAGCATATTTCAATGGAATATCTTCCACGATCAGCTCCTTTTTTTTCTTTCCTTCTATTCGTTCCTTACGGCTAGTTTGCAGAACAATACCGCTCGCATCAGCTTTCGTTAAAACACCTTCCACTTTATCCCCGGAAGCTGTCTTAACTTTTAATTCCCGACCTATATTCTTCGGATACTGCTTCAAAACCCGCAAAGGCTTATCCAACCCTGCAGAAGAAACCGAAAGTTCAAAATCCTGCTCCTCCCGATCCAGATTGTGTTCAATATTTCTTGAAACCCGAACACAATCATCAATCGACACACTTCCTGTTTCCGAATCAATTTCAAGAGAGATCACATTTGCATCACTAATACGCAAATCTACTATAAACAGGCCTTTATCAAGCTCTGCCATTCGCTCTTCTGCCAATACAATTATTTTCTCTCTATCCAGCATTCTTTTGACAATAAAAGAGGGGACTTTCGTCCCCTCATTTGTTCAAACAATAAATGATGGTGCAAATATAGTCAATTATTTGAAATTGACAAAGATTAGTCAGAATTTATTCCTGATCAGCCAGATCCATTGCTATTTTAAGATAGACAAACAGATCTCCAGGATGTCCGATCTGTGGTTTAATGCTCTCCGGGAAATCATCAAAACCTGATGGGATCTCTTTGTAATCCGAAGCTCGTTTATGCCCTGTTCTTACAACCACCAAGTCACGACCCGGAACAACGACTATATACTGTCCCTGAATTCCTCTTGCATAACGAATGGTATCCTCTCCTGTCGGAACCAACCACCAATGTAAACCATATCTGTGATTAACCCCTTTATCTTTTACTTCGATATCTGCCGGAACAAAAGCCTCCTTCATATACCATTCCGGAACTATTCTTTCTCCTTTCCAGACTCCATCATCAGCTATTAGCAAACCTATTTTTGCAAAATCGCGTGTCGTTGCATACAGACAGCAATACCCTTTTTCAATCCCCCCTTCTTTATCCAGACTCCAATACGCATCTGATTCGGAACCAATCTTAGACCAGATTTTATCCTGAAAATACACACTAAGCCCAAAACCTGTAGCCCTCTCCAGAACAATCGTAAGAACCTGTGTTGCGCTACTAATATATTCAAATTCTTCACCCGGTTTTCCCACCACCTCCTGTTTCAACACTAATTTCTCCAAGTCTGTTCCATAATAAGCTTCAGCGTTATCAGAAAAAGGATTACCCCCGCTTTCATGCCAACCAAGCCCCGTACTCATCGTTAAAAGATCACGTATTGTTATCTCACTGTATGGAGTCTTGTTCCACTCTTCTATGTATTTACCTACAGATTCGTCAATACTCCCAATATAACCTTCCTCCACAGCGATCCCAATTAGCAAGCTAACGATTGATTTTGCAGCTGAAAAAGTATTTGATACTGTCTCAGTCGTATGTTCTTCCCAGTATTTTTCGAAAATCACAGAATCCCGAAGTAGTACTAAAAAAGAAGTTGTCTCCAGACTTTCAAAATAAGCATTTTCCTCCCTGGAAAGATCTTTTCCGGCACTGGTCGACTCTGGTAAATTGTAAGGGGTTTTATCGTGAGTTATTGTTTTGTAGGGAAACAGCTTCAAATCATATATTCCCGGGCCGCTTTGCCCAATAAAATAAGTCTTTGACAACGCAGAATAAAAATACCACTTTCCCGTCAGAGCTATGTAAATATTCTGCACAAGTATTCCCAAAAACAAAACAAGCAAGAATATTCGCAGTACCTTTCTTGGCTTACTTCGTAGTGGTTTCTTTTTCATATTCAAATCCAAATTGTTCTGCCATTTTTTCAAGCAGAACCTCTTTAACCTCCTGCACAGAGACCTCTCGTCCCAATTCCCTCTGCAATGAAGTTACGGATTTGTCCTCAATCCCACAAGGGACAATATGATTAAAATAGTTCAGGTCTGTTGAAATATTAAATCCTATACCGTGCATGGTTACCCAACGCGAAGATTTCACTCCCATTGCACATATCTTTCGAGCGCCTGTTGTGTCACCATCAATCCAGACCCCTGTGAGCCCATCTACTCTGCCGGATTCAATCCCGTATTCTTTTAGGGTTTGAATCACTGATTCCTCCAATAATCTCAGATATTTATGAATGTCAGTAAAAAAATTGTCTAAATCAATAATAGGATAAGCGACCAACTGTCCAGGACCATGATAGGTTATATCTCCTCCCCTGTTAATTTTATAAAACGTTGCATCAATTTCTTTCAACTTCTGCTCACTTAACAGAAGATGTAATGGACTACCACTTTTTCCCAGAGTATACACATGTGGGTGCTCTACAAACAAAAGATAATTATCGGTCTGAACACTCTCGTTTTCGTTCCGGTTTCGGATCTTCCTGTCAATAATGGATTTAAATAATTCCTCCTGATAATCCCACGTCTCTTTGTAGTCTTTCTGTCCTAAATCCTGTACAAAGACTTTTTTATTCATTACAATCTCTCCAATTCTCCCTTCAAATAATCTATTACCGGAATCGCGATAGGGTCTACTTTATTCTTTTCCGAAAGATAAAATGACACCCAATCTACGAGGTGTATAAAGTACATAGTCTCTTCTACACGACTCTCTCCTTTTGAATATACCTCCATAGTTCCGGCACCTTTCTCTTCCATCACTTTTTTAGAAACTGCCAATCTAAATGCATTTCTTTCGTAAATATCACTATTTATCAAAAACAAGGATGCAAACCGTCTATCTCCTCCGGACCAACCTACCAGTTCATTATGATTCATCTCAGGAATCACATGGTGCCAGCAAAGTGTTTTGGCATTTTCATTCAGCTGCTGCCTTGTTCGTATAGCTACCCCCTCGAATAATGAGGTCGTGTAAATAATAGGCATTTTCTCAAACAGGAAATCCGCTATTCCCATAGCCGTTTCCTTTATTTCCGATTCATTCGCGAGTAATAACTCAACACTTTTTTCTAACTGAGCTGAGTATCGTATCGTAACCAGTTCTAACTTCTCCAGAATAGACGCAAGTTGCACCAATGAGAAGGCTAGACTCGCACGGGGTGGATTACCTCCAGGGACAACTATCACATCAAAAGACTTCTCTTCTGCCATTGCCTGAAGTTTACCACCGGAGCAAACCGCAACAATATGAGCCCCTTTACTCAAACCATCCTCCACTGCAGAAAGCGTTTCTTCTGTATTACCTGAATAAGAAGACGCAATAAGCAGTGTGTTTTCATTGATAAATGCCGGTAATACATAATCATTCACCAAAATAAATGGCACTTCAATGTCATTATAAACCCACTGACTGACAATTTTTCCTCCGATTCCAGACCCCCCCATACCACAAACAACCACATTCCTGATCTCGGACTGTGGCTCTCTTAAACGGGCTTCACCAGCTATCTTAATTGCTTCGGTGATGTTTCCGGGGAATTCGCGAATCAGTTTATCCATTGTCTTCTCATTCATAGGGTCAAATATAGAAAGTCTTCGAATGTTTTTTAAGTATTCAACGCAAAAAACATAGATTTCGTTTCACGAATTGAAAAAAAGATATTCCGCAATCATTAATTGACATCTATTTGCGTAATTTTGCAACCTATGAAGAATATTCGCAATTTCTGTATTATTGCTCACATCGACCACGGAAAGAGTACTCTGGCAGATCGTCTGCTTCAGGCAACAGGCACCATTTCTGACCGTGAGATGAAAGACCAGGCACTGGATGACATGGATCTGGAGCGCGAGCGTGGTATCACAATTAAAAGTCATGCCATTCAAATGAATTATACCCATGAGGGACAAGCATATACATTAAACCTGATTGACACTCCCGGACACGTTGACTTCTCTTACGAAGTCTCCCGTTCGATTGCAGCCTGCGAAGGAGCTTTGTTGATTGTCGATGCAGCACAAGGTATTGAAGCACAAACAATTTCAAACCTATATCTGGCACTTGAACATGATCTTGAAATTATTCCTGTACTGAATAAAATGGATCTTCCGGGAGCAATGCCAGAAGAAGTTACCGACCAAATCGTTGATCTGATTGGCTGTAATCCGACAGATGTTATTCCTGCTTCAGGAAAAACCGGGTTAGGTGTAGATAAGATTCTCGACGCTATTATAAACCGGGTTCCTGCTCCTAAAGGAAACCCGGACGCACCACTACAAGCAATGATCTTTGACTCTGTTTTCAACCCTTTCCGTGGTGTTATTGCATATTACAGGGTGATTAACGGAACTTTGAGAAAAGGAGAGAAAGTCAAGTTTGTCAATACCGGTCGCACATATAATGCTGATGATATTGGTATTCTTAAGATGGATCTCGTTCCTAAAAAGGAAGTCTCAACCGGTGATGTAGGATATATTATTTCCGGTATAAAGCAAGCCAACGAGGTAAAAGTAGGTGATACGATAACAACTGTAGCGAATCCTTGTACAGAAGCCGTAAAAGGTTTTGAGGATGTAAAGCCTATGGTCTTTGCCGGGATTTATCCTGTTGATACCGAAGACTATGAAGAACTCCGTTTCTCTATGGAAAAACTTCAGTTAAATGACTCCTCACTGGTTTTCGAACCGGAGTCATCAGCAGCTTTAGGTTTCGGGTTTCGATGTGGATTCCTTGGAATGCTCCACCTTGAAATTATCCAGGAACGTCTGGAGCGTGAATTTAAGATGACAGTTATTACAACTGTGCCTAACGTATCTTACTTCGCTTATCTCCGAAAAAATCCTGATGAAAAACTAATTGTAAATAATCCTTCTGAACTTCCCGATCCCTCTACTCTGGAAAAGGTTGAAGAACCTTTTATTAAGGCTCAGGTGATCACTAAATCAGAATATATCGGAGCTATTATGACCCTTTGTATTGAAAAAAGGGGAGAATTACAAAATCAGGTATACCTGACACAGGACAGAGTAGAATTAACTTTTGAGATGCCTTTGGCCGAGATTGTATTTGATTTCTACGACCGACTTAAAACGGTTTCGAAAGGATACGCCTCGTTCGACTACTTCCCGATTGGTTACAAATCTTCTGACCTGATTAAGCTGGATGTTTTGTTGAACGGAGAACAGGTAGATGCCCTTTCTGCACTTGTTCACAGAAGTAATGCATTTAACTTAGGTAAAAAAATCTGTGTCAAGCTAAAGGAATTAATTCCCCGCCAGCAATTTGAAATTCCGATTCAGGCAGCTATCGGATCGAAGGTGATCGCCCGTGAAACCATTAAAGCTCTTCGAAAAGACGTAACAGCCAAGTGTTATGGAGGAGATATTTCCAGAAAACGTAAACTTCTGGAGAAACAAAAAGAAGGAAAGAAGCGAATGCGACAAGTCGGCCGTGTGGAAGTACCACAGGAAGCCTTCCTCGCAGTACTTAAACTAAATGACTAAAGATGAAGATCCTGCACAACCCCAGATGTTCGAAAAGCCGGGAAACACTTCGTATTCTGGAAAAGTCCGGAAAAGATGTCGAAATTATTGAATACCTGAAGGACACTCCTTCCGAAGAGGAACTTCGCGAGGTACTTGCATTACTAGGGATTCCTGCGGAACATCTTGTCAGAAAAAATGAAAGCATTTACAAAGAAAATTTCCAGGGAAAATCTCTTTCTGAAGCGGAATGGATTAAAGCGATGATCACTTTTCCCAAACTGATTGAACGACCTGTCGTGATTGATGGAAATAAAGCCGTTATTGGTCGTCCTCCGGAAAATGTAAAACAACTTTTATAATACGAAAATCCCCTGTAAAAAATTACAGGGGATTTTTATTTTCAGAAACTCTTAGTTCTTATCGTTGGTAACTTTCAATATAACTATTTAATTCATCTATTGAGGTCTCAAAATCGAAAGCATCATTCAATAAATAGTAATTCCCGATATCATAGGTATATCCATAGGCATATTTAGCCAGCTCCAAACGGGTTGATTCAAAATCAAACAGCAACATAATCTGCTTCACCTGGTCCGATGATAAACAGTTGTTGTTGATTACTTGTTTCGCTATTGTAAGTTTTGAATCTTCAAAATCTTTTGATTGAATAGAAGCATATGCATTACTGAAAGACGTTGCATCCATAGGCCATGCACAACCAACTGTTCCGGTATACCCATTCACTCCAGGACGTTGTATTTGCCCGCCTGTTGAGTAGGTTGTGGTGGTTGTAGTTTGCGAATAGGTTGTCGCATTATTCTGCGAATGCATTCCTGTCTCATTTGCATTCACATTAATATTCATATTAACACCTAACTCCGGGTCATTAATATTCACCCCCATTGAAACATTTCCACTCTGCTGTGAAGGCGCATTGGTTTCAGAATGCACAACCGTAGTTGTTGTATTATTAACCGTCCCGTTCAAAGCAGGATCAACAGGAGGCATTGTAGAAAATACAACAATATTCTGATTCGCCACATTTTGAGGAGCCTGCATAATAGGAACCTCACTCAACCATCGCAGAACATAATTCTCCTTTTTTGTCTTTTTGATAACAAAAGTCGTCTCAGTACCCGCATTAAAATTGATCGTTTTATCAATATCCGGAGTTCTTCCATCTACAAACCGTATTTTCACTTTGTAATACGGCTGTATCAAATTGGTAACCTTGACATTGGTCTGTGGGTTAAAATTCTGTTGCACACCGTTCAGAACAACCAGAAACTGCTCTCCCTGCTCACTAAAAAAAACAAGGTTTGTTTGTTGTTGCGCTATGGAAAACATAGTCAGCACACAACCTATAAAAAGAGTAAGTACTTGCTTCATAAATCGTTTTTTAAATTTAAAAACAAGGAAAACAAATTCAATGCCAAACTATACATTAGGTTATTTTCCATCACCAAATGTAAGGAAGTTTGTTTACAATGATCTATTTTTGTCAGACCATGAAAAAAATGCTGATTACTGGAGCTACAAACGGTATTGGTGCAGCGGCAATACGTCAGTTAAAAGATACCGACGTTCATCCCATCCTGTTAGCAAGATCCGAAAAAAAGGCACAAGAAATACTGCGTGAAATCGGAAGAGGAGACTATTACGTTTGTGATCTTTCCGACACGACGTCTGTATTACAGACTGCACAAGAGATCATAAGTAAAGAGACTACAATTGATTATTTCATTGCAAATGCAGGAGTAATCGGATATAAAGACACCCGGAAAACAGATGAGGGAGTGGAAATGACCATGCAAGTTAACTTTCTCTCTCACGCGTTACTTGTTGAACAACTATTACCTGTTTTCGAAAAATCAGGAACTGTTTTGGCCTTTACTTCCTCTATGCTTCACCGTTCTAACTGGTTAGCAAACTACGATTTTAGTACTAGTCTAAACGCTACTAAGCATAGTCAGTTTAAGTCGTATTCACGATCAAAAGCAGCCATCTGTACCTATGCAATGTGGTTGGCGAGAAATGAAAAGATTCGTGTTCATCTTTTGGATCCCGGTGTAGCCGCCACCGGAATTACCCGATCCCGGGAAGACTGGATGGATAAAGCGATGAACAGTGTTGGGTTCTTATTCTCTAAACCTGAATCAAGTGCCCGAACTATTTTGCGGCTTATTCAGGACGAAAAGTACAAAAGGTTATCCGGAATATACCTCACCAAAAGCAGAGATAAGTCTCCGGATAAAAGAGCGATGGAAACAACCAATCAACGATCACTTTTAGATCAGATAAAAAAACATCTGCCTGCGGTTTAGGCTTCGATTATAACTATATTTGCACCTTTACTTAGCCAAAGCGCAATAGATTATCATGAAAGAATCGCTAAAAAGCAATCCGGCGGAAGGTGTCAGCGTAGCTGTTGTTTTAGATACCAATGATGAAGGAGAACCCCAACACTACGTTTACCTTATTAATGAAAGAAATGATCATCTGAATGGATGTCTCGTATCTTCAAGAGGATACGGAAAACATCCTGACTCGGAGGAAATGATACAAACCTCTACACTTCGTCATTTTCTGGGCGAAATACAACCCCATTCATTCCGCAAGATAGAACCCATAATGAAAGATTTATTCGGACTCAACAACGAGTACTGGGTGAGCTTTTGGATCGGCGACACCATGTTTGACAAAAAATTTATTTTTCTGCCGGAAACCATTCAGGAGAGCAATGAGGTTCTCGTCCCGGTATTAAAGAAAAAAGGCGTTTTTATTAAATAAATAACTGTATTGTTTAAAACGTGTATATAATTCACGTTTGGACGTTTGAACAAATTCGTATTTTTGAAAAAAATCATCCGGAGAGAAAAATGAGAGTATTAGTATTAGGGTCTGGAGGCCGCGAGCACGCATTGAGTTGGAAAATAGCACAAAGTTCACATCTGGAAGAGCTATATATTGCTCCCGGAAATGCCGGCACACGCCTGCATGGCACCAATGTTTCTATTAAAGCAGATGATTTTCAAGGTATCAGAAATTTGGTTCTGGAAAAAAACATTTCGATTGTCGTGGTAGGCCCTGAAGATCCTTTGGTAAAAGGGATTCGCGACTTTTTTGAACAGGATGAGGAACTGAAAAAGATTCCTGTGATAGGTCCGGATAAAAAAGGAGCTCAATTGGAAGGAAGTAAAGATTTCTCCAAAGTCTTCATGGAAAAATATAACATACCAACGGCTAAATACAAAACATTTACCAAAGATACGCTCGAAGAAGGATATGCTTTTCTCGCAAAACTAAAACCTCCCTACGTACTAAAAGCAGATGGGCTCGCTGCAGGAAAAGGTGTTCTTATTATCGACAATCTTGAAGAAGCTCGTACCGAGCTATCGAATATGCTTCTTGATGCCAAATTTGGTGATGCGAGTTCTCGCGTTGTCATTGAGGAGTTCCTCAAAGGCATTGAATTATCTGTTTTCGTACTCACGGATGGGCATTCCTACAAGATTCTTCCAGAAGCGAAAGACTACAAACGGATCGGAGAAGGTGATACAGGATTAAATACCGGAGGAATGGGAGCAGTATCTCCGGTACCTTTTGCTACGCCCGACTTTTTGGACAAAGTAGAAAATCAAATTGTCATTCCTACTATTAAAGGACTTCAACAAGAAGATATCAATTACAAAGGATTTATTTTCATAGGGTTAATGGCTGTAAAAGGCGAACCATTTGTTATCGAATATAATTGCCGGATGGGGGATCCGGAAACAGAGGTTGTTCTACCAAGAATTAAATCAGATCTACTCGATCTTTTTGAAGGAGTAGCAACAGGCACTCTTTCGGAGCGGGATATTGAATTTGATGAAAAAACAGCAACAACTGTTATGATGGTATCCGGCGGATATCCCGAAAATTACGAAAAAGGGAAAACAATCTACGGACTGAATGAAGTAGAAAACTGTCAGGTATTTCATGCCGGAACAGCTTCTGACGGTCCCGTTGTTACTTCTGCGGGAGGACGCGTATTAGCCGTTACAGCTTTAGGAAAATCCATCGAAGCCGCTCTGACAAAATCCTATGCTGCTCTCGAAAAAATCGAATTTGAAGGGGCTTATTACCGTCGGGATATCGGAAAAGATTTACTCTAAAATATGGATGACACGGAGTTAATTATAACTGTTTTTTTTACGCTGCTTGCATCAGCCTTCTTTTCAGGAACTGAGATTGCATTCGTATCTGCTAATCGACTGAAAATAGAGTTAGACCGATCAGCAGGGACAGTATCCGGAAAAATCCTGTCCCGGTTTGTAAAAAAGCCGGAAAGTTTCATCTCGGCAATGTTACTCGGTAATAATGCAGCCCTTGTGATCTACGGACTTTGTATGGGGATGTTACTGGAACCCGTTATACGCATGATGATCCCTAATGAAGCGGTTGTACTTATTATCCAAACAATATTATCTACACTTCTTATACTCGTTACTGCAGAATTCTTACCCAAAGCTATTTTTCAGATCAATCCGAACAGGATTTTAAGTTTTACAGCGATTCCTCTATTCATCATTTACTTCCTTCTTTACATTCCAACCTCTATTACGCTAATGTTTTCGAACATTTTTCTGCGTTTATTCAGAATGGATACCCGTCAAACCGAACGCGTATTTTCGAAAGTAGATCTCGACTATTTTGTCCGGGATATGAACGAACGACTGGAAGAAGAATCGGAATTGACAAATGAAATGCAAATCCTTCAAAATGCATTGGATTTTTCGAAAGTAAAAGCCCGTGATTGTATGATTCCGAGAACGGAAATCATTGCCATGGAAATAGATGAAGACATTGAAGATCTACGTCAGAAATTTGTTGAAACCGGTCTGTCGAAAATCATTATTTACAGAGATAATATAGATAACATAATCGGTTATATACATTCTTTCGAATTATTTAAAAAACCGAATTCCATCAAACAGATTCTTTTACCTATGCCCGTTGTTCCTGAATCGGTTCCTGGGAAAGAACTTCTGGAGCTCTTCGCAAGACAGTCGGGTAACATTGCCGTAGTTGTTGACGAATTCGGTGGAACTTCGGGACTTATAACGATTGAAGATTTGATCGAAGAAATCTTCGGAGACATAGAAGACGAACACGACCATGAAGAATTGATCGAAGAACAAATTGACGAGAATACGTATATTTTCAGTGCCCGCCAGGAAATTGACTATCTCAATGAAAACTACAACCTTAACCTTCCTGAAATGGAGGACTTTGACACTCTTGGTGGTATGGTTCTCTACTACCTTGAAAGCATCCCTGAAAAAGGGGATAAATTCAAACTGGAAAATACTGAAATTGAAGTGATTGAGGTTTCTGACCGACGTGTGGAATTGATCCGTCTTATCCATACTGAT
This sequence comes from Wandonia sp., assembly GCF_984588085.1. Taxonomy (NCBI): domain Bacteria; kingdom Pseudomonadati; phylum Bacteroidota; class Flavobacteriia; order Flavobacteriales; family Crocinitomicaceae; genus Wandonia; species Wandonia sp. Next base: position 66,909 of record NZ_CFIGVI010000001.1, on the reverse strand, counting down.
AATTAATACCTTAAAAAACACTTTCAAATTTCATTTGCATCCCTTATATTCGCACCCCTAAAGTGTATTAGAACATGATAACAATTGGAAAAATACGTGAAAAATCAGGTCTTCTTGTCGGAGTAATCGGAGGAGCTTTATTACTGTTCATCCTCGGAGAGGTCATCCGTAACATGGGAACAACAATCGAAGCCAACCCGAGAGGTGAGATTTATGGCGAACCTATTGACGAGTTGAGACTGACTGAATTGATTGAATTATTTACGAATAATGAACGTCAAATGGCAGCTCAGCAAGGACGTGAATTCACGGAGAGTGATGCAAAAAATGCCGAAGACAAAGCCTGGAATGAATATGTTCGTCAGAATTTGCTTGACAAAGAGTTTGAAGCACTTGGAATTACTGTTAGTGAAGACGAAATAGACGCCTTGATTTTCGGTTATGACGGTATGCCTCAAAACCAGATGATCGCTCAATACTTTCCGGATTCATTAGGTCAGGGAGGAGTTGACATGAATGCTCTTAACGATTTTGTTGCCAAAGCAGAAGCGAATGAAACGGTTCAGAATGGAGTTGACCAAAACGGGCAACCGACTTACTTCAGTTATGCTGAATTCTATGCAAATCTGCGTGAAGAAGTGGCAAATCAGCGTAAAGCAATGAAATATGTTACCTTGATTGAAAAAGGAAATTATGTAACTTCGCTTGAAGCTAAGGATGACTATTTCGCGAAAAACGAAGTAAAAAACATCTCTTACATTTTCCGTCCGTATTTCTCTCAGGAAACTTCTGAAATGACTTTGTCAGAAGAGCAGTTCAATACTTACTATGAAGCACACAAAGATGACAAAAAGTATGAACAACGTGCTTCACGTGTACTTCAGTATGTTTCACTTGATATCAAACCGAGTGATGAAGATAAGGAAAGAGGTGTCTCTAAATTGGAAAATCTGAAAGATGCCTTTATCCAGTCGCAGCAGGACTCTCTTTTCGTTATGCTGAATTCTCAGAATAAGCAATTTAACAGAAATCAGGTCTATCGTTCTGCTATGATGGAGGGAGCTCCTAACTCTTACCCATCTTCAATGGATGAACAATTCCAAAAAGCAGAGGTTGGAACCGTTGTGGGACCTTATGTGAATGGAGATCGCGTAGAAATGGCGAAAGTACTTGGATTTGAAACAGAAAAACAGGCCTGGGTTCGTCACATTCTTATCAAAGCCGGAGGTCCTGAAATTTCGTTTGACGAAGCACAACGGAAAGCGGATAGTCTTATCGAAGTAATCAAAACAAATGACAATTTTGCCGAGTTGGTAAAAGAGGTTTCCGAAGACCCGGGATCAATTGAAAATAATGGAGAATACAAATGGTTCCAGGAAGGTCAGATGGTCACTGAATTTAATGACTTCTCTTTCAAACAACCAATCGGAACACTAGGTACAGTTAAAACGACTTATGGTATTCACATTGTTGAAGTATTAGGTCAGAGAGAGGCAAAACTTCCAAGACTTGCTGTAGTTACTACCAATGTAGATGCTTCGGAAGGAACAATACTAACGGTTGAACAGGAAGCAAAGGACATCTGGTCATTAATGGATGAAGCTCCTGAAAAATTTGAAGCAATTGCAGAAGAGCAAAATATGTTCGTCCGCCCTGTAACGGCTTTCCTTGAAAATCCACAACTTAATGGTTTCTCAGCATCAGCTCAGAACCAGGTTCTTCGTTTCGGATTCGGAAAAGGAACACAGGCAATGGATGTTAGCGAGCCTATTAAAGATGGAAATCGTTATGTTATTGTACAATTGAAAAAAATCAAGGAAGAAGGCGCTCCTGACAAGGAAGATGCTCGTCAATTGATGGAAACAGACGCTAAAAATGAAATTATAGCTGAAAAGTATATCAACGAAATGTCATCGCAATCAGATATTACTAAGTTAGGTCAGCAACTTGATCTTCCTGTTCAGAATGCAGAAGTTAAATTCTCTACCGGAAATATCGGAAATAACGGTAACGAGCCAAAAGTAGCCGGAGTTTTATTCTCGGGTCTTAAAGACGGAGAAACAACAAAACCAATTGCGGGTCGTCAGGGAGTCTATGTTGTTAAACTGGTAAAAACGGTTGAACCAATGGCAACAACTGACTACTCAGCTTCTAAAAATGAGATTACTTCGCGACTTGTTTCAGGTACTTCACGAAATGCATTGCAATCGCTTATGAAATATGCAGATGTAAAAGATTACCGAATGCAAGTTCGTATTGGCGCAAGATAAACACTAAGAAACCAAAATAAGCAAAGTGCGGCCCGAAAGAGTCGCACTTTTTCTTTTCTGATTTTCATCATTTTTACCCCTCCATCATGTCATTTCTTTTTATATTAGGAGAAAAGAAACACATCATGGATTACAAAGACTGGACATATGACGATTTCATAACCTATCTTCTTATTTATGCTTCACATGCTGATTTTATTGTAACACGTGAAGAAGTCCGTCGCATAATTACTGAAACCGGAAGGTCTGAGTATAATAAAATCAATAGGATCTTCGAAAAGCAAAGTGATGCTGAAAAAGCGGAAGCCATTGCCTTTTTCGGAATGAATCATTGTACAACAAACGAAGAATTGAACAGTGTTTTGGAGCAACTACAAAACCTCCTGTTCTCCGATGATAGTTATAAAACAGAAGAACAGGCCTTCTTTTTCGGAGTTAAAAAACTACTTAGCACGCACAATTAACAGCTTTTTAAAGCTAGTTAATGACAGCTTAATGTCTCTTCGGCAAAAGCCAAGTACTTTTGACCCGTAGCTAGTAAGTTTTTTCATGATTGAAAGTAACATGAATTTTGGAAAAAGCGTCGAAGATTTCGGCGCTTTTTTTGTGAATTATTCGCAAGAGTATTTTGAAAAGAATACGTATTTTGGCACTGTGAAACTCATTAACAGGGAACTTAGTTGGCTTTCCTTTAACGAAAGAGTTCTACAGGAAGCCATCGATTCCAAGAACCCTCTTTTGGAACGAATTCGCTTTTTGGGTATTTACTCAAACAATCTGGACGAGTTTTTCCGGGTTCGTGTTGCTGCGGTCAAACGGATGATTGAAGTTAAATCCAAAGTTGTTTTCGGATTTGAAGGCGGACCGAAAGCTTTGCTTGAAGAGATTAAGCAGATAGTTGTTAAACAGCAACGCCTTTTCGAAATTGCCTATCAAAAGATACTGAAGGAGCTGGAAAAAGAACACGTGCTCCATCTGGATGAAAATAATTTATCCGAGCTTGAAAAAACGATTTTATCCGATTATTATCATGAAAAAGTAAAGCACTTCATCATCCCGATACTGCTTGATAAACGTTCGAAATTTCCCTCACTTCGCGAAGAAGGTATTTATCTGGCTATCAAACTTACAAATCTTGCAAAGGACAAAATTCGGTATGCCCTCATTGAAATCCCCTCCAAATTACCGCGGTTTAAGGTGATTAATGATGGGGAATTTCAAAAGGTTATTATTCTGGATGATATTGTTCGTTTACATCTTCAGGATATATTCTACATTTTTACCCCGGACACAATAGAAGCATTTACTTTTAAGTTTACACGTGATGCTGAACTGGATCTAGAAGACAGTCTTGCTCTTTCTATTGTTGAAAAGATGGAAAAGGGAATTAAGGACAGGAAAAAAGGAAATCCTGTACGTCTGGTCTATGATTCAAGAATGCCCTCTGATTTACTTGATTTTCTGGTAAGGTCTCTTGGATTGAAAATGGACGGGAATATTATTCCGGGAGGAAAATATCATAACTTTAAAGACTTTATGAAGTTCCCTGATTTTGGGAAAATGAATTTGCTTTATCCGCCCCAACCACCTGTACCTCATCCGAACCTCAAAAAAGTCAAACACTTATTCAAGCATGTGTTGCTGAAAGATGAGTTACTGCACTTTCCGTATCAAAAATTTGACTACGTTGTTGATTTGCTCCGCGAGGCAGCTCTCGACCCCAAAGTAACCAGTATTCATATCAATATATACCGTGTAGCTTCTGACTCACAAATTATGAATGCTTTGGTAAGTGCGCTCAAAAATGGAAAGAATGTTGTAGTCGTATTTGAACTTCTCGCCCGTTTTGATGAGGAGAACAATCTCTACTGGTCCAACATTCTTGATGAGTTGGGGGCACAAGTGATTTTTGGTGTTCCCGGATTCAAAGTTCACTCTAAACTAATGCTTATCACCCGAAAGTCAGCTCGGAAAACACAGCAAGTTGCTTATGTGGGGACCGGAAATTTCCACGAGGGAACAGCAAAAGTATACGAAGACTTCGGATTGCTAACAGCTATGCCCAAAATCACGGGAGAAGTCAGTAAAGTCTTTCGCTTTCTGGAAAACAATATCGACCGTGGACAATTCCGGTCTCTGATTGTTTCTCCTTTCAATTCGAGAAGAAAACTGATAGGACTTATTGAGGAGCAGATAAAACTGGCAAGAAAAGGAGAATCCGCTGAGATTTTCCTGAAGCTAAATAACCTTGTCGACTCCAAAATGGTAGAAAAGCTCTATGATGCATCAAATGCGGGCGTAAAAGTACGTATTCTCAACCGGGGAATGTGCGCCCTTGTTCCTTCCATTGAAAACCAGAGTGAAAACATAACAGTACGCTCAATTGTAGGGCGTTATCTGGAACACTCACGGGTTTTATTATTCGGGACAGGTGAAAATCGAAAAGTATTTCTTACTTCCGCAGACTGGATGATGCGAAACATTGATAAACGTATCGAAGTCGGTGCTCCTATTCTGGATGAAGAAGTTAAAGAACACCTGATCAACGTACTTGAGCTGCAGTGGAAAGACTCTGTCAAAGCTCGTATAATTGGTCCCAAACAAAAGAATAAGTACTATAGACCTGTGGAAGATAGTGAGCCTATCAACTCTCAAAATGCCCTGTATCAATTATACAGAATGCAATCCGAACAAGAATAAAATTTGTACTTTTATCGGTGATGATTTATGGTGCGATAGACATAGGGACGAATGCCGCCCGCCTTCTGATTGGAGAGGTAGTTAAAGAGAACGGACACTCCTTCGTAAAGAAAATTTCCTATACCCGGATACCTCTCAGATTGGGTCTTGAAGTATTCGAAGACGGAATTATTTCCGAGCGCAAACAGGAAGATTTCATCAAAACAATACATGCTTTTAAACTTATCTCTGAAGTTTTTAAAGTGAAAGAAATAAGAGCTTGTGCAACAAGTGCCATGCGTGAAGCTCAGAACGGTGTACGGACAAAAGAACTTATACAGGATAAAACCGGTATAAATATTGAAATTATTGACGGAGAGGAAGAGGCACGACTGATCTTCGGGACATTTTTTCTCCTGGACTTTGATAAAGACCTTCCTTTTCTGGTTATAGATGTGGGTGGAGGCTCTACGGAAATCAGTGTGTTCGAGAACGGTGTGCGGGTTGCATCCAAATCTTTTAAAATCGGAACTATCCGAATGTTGAAAAAGAAGGAATCTGTAACTATTTGGCCGGAAATACACGAATGGATTGCCAAACACGTAGATCCTAAAATGCTCCATAAAGTTTTTGCTACCGGGGGAAATATTAATAAAGTTCACAAACTACTCGGAAAGCAATTTATGGAGCCTGTCAGTTTCCGCGAATTGGATGAGTTGTACGAAAAACTTAATACACTCAGTATTGCTGACCGAATGGCAAAATATCAGCTCAAAGAAGATCGAGCGGATGTCATTGTTCCTGCATGTGAGATCTACAAATACATTATGAAGGAATTAAAGTCCAAGGAACTGTATGTTCCCAAGATCGGACTGTCTGACGGCATGATCTACGATCTACATCTTTCTGCACAATAATTACTTCTTTCTCAATATCCGTAAAACGGGATACGTAATAATAAATCCTGCTATTCCCGCAACAGTAGCAAGTGTCACTGCCCCAATAAGATATTGTTTGAAATTAATATAAATATCTTCTACTGTTATTCCATCGGAAAAAAAGAAATCCGCCGGATTATCAACAAATACCCCTCCCATAAGATAAGATCCGTATATAATAAACGGGATCATCGGAGGTATAGATATATTGGATGCAGTCAATACAATAAACTTGTTTAGTTTAAGTGCTATAGCTATCACTAGTGCTATTGCCATCTGGAACCCCCAAGCAGGAAATATTCCCATAAACAATCCAATACCTACAGCAGAGGCTTTTCGAATAGAGGACTCTTCAGATTTTACGATTTCATTGACTAACTTTTTCCAGAATTCCTTAGAAAAAAGCTGTCGGATAATCATCAGAGGTCTGAAAATCAATGCGAACAAAACAAGAAATGTATTGAGAATACTGATTCGCGTAAAATCACGGAAGGGACGGAAGTGTGTAACTCTCTCTTCAGGATCATACTTAACACGTACAGGAACAGTTACCACTTTTGCTCCCAACCAGGCAAGTTTTACAATCACCTCTATTTCCAGTTCAAACTTAGTTGTCCAAAGTGGGATATACCGCAATCTTTTCAATGGATAGACACGAAATCCGGTTTGCGTATCAGGCAATTTTATTCCTGTTTCTACCCAGTACCAGAAATTAGAGAATTTGTTCCCAAATGAACTTTTCTGGGGTACTCCTTCCTGATTCATATTCCTCGCTCCCATTACCAGAGCGTCAGGATTTTCTTTTAGGGTGTTACTAAAAGCAGGAATATCATCCGGATAATGTTGACCGTCTGAATCAATTGTCAGAGCATATCTGAAACCTGCATCGATAGCAAACTTAAAGCCTGTTCGTAATGCTTTACCTTTCCCTCTGTTCCGGTCATGCTGAATAACTGTAATCACCGAACCGAATGACTTCAGTATTTCCGTTGTTGTATCTGTAGAACCGTCATTGATTACAATCACGTCATCACAATAGTTCAGAACACCTTCTATAACTTTCTTCAGTGTTTTTTCATTGTTGTAAGTTGGAATCAGAATACAACAATTCAATTCTTTCAGTTCCTCACTATAGTTCACCTGCAAAATCTGCCTGTATTTTAAAATAGGTTTTCCCTTCAAAACTTCCCACGATCCGGGCAGAATATCTTTCATTTTCAGATGAAAGTACCATTTCCACATCCAATCCCGGAGTCATTTCAGGATTTACCATAGCCAAAAACTTGATCGTCTTTGCCTCTTTCAGTTGTAATTTTTTGTCAAGAGCATGCTCTACCAACTGGCGACAGATATCTGTTAAAACTACACCCGGAGTAACCGGCACATCTGGAAAATGGCCTTTATAAACCGGATGTTTACTATTCAGCGTAATAGCAAAGATTTCCTTACCCTCTTCCTGTCTGTATGTATCGAGTGTAAAATATGCTTCCATTAGAATTCGGAAAATAGTGTTTGACTAATTTGCGCGTTAAAGATAGGATTTATGAACTGAATAGCTGTGTACTCTCCGACAGATTCAACCATTTTCATTTCCTTCAGATGTACATTTTCCCGATCAAAAAACAGTTCGATTCGTTCAAACATATTTTTCATCCGTCTGTCTCTTGGGGTCAATTCCAATCTGTATGTCTCCTTCTGCTCAAAATAACGGATATCAAACTTCCCGCTGCTCAGAAGATCTCCGTTAACCGTTCCCATCATTACTAGTTTGATAAACGACAGCTGCCGGTTAGAAGCAAGATTATACTTACTCTCCTTTCCTTTTTTCCAAATTCGCAACTCTTCTCCAGTAATCAACAACACGTGCTTTTCTGGATTTTTCTGCTCCCATCTCATCTTCCCGGACTGATCATAATAAAAAATCCCCGAAGAACGGATTGGTTCCTTAAAATATGCAGAATACTTGTCCTGAGTGAATTCACTCTGAATTCGCTTGGTCTTTTCTGCCTGTTGCGAAAATCGGGTCCTGAAAGCCTCCGGATTCTGCATCAACTTTTCCTGAGCAATTGTCAGCCCGGAACAAAGACTTAATAATAGTATTGTAAACAATTTCTTCATGTCAGCTCATTAATCAAATGCTCAACCGTATCAAACTTCATTCCGTTCTCTTTTCCCCATTGTACAATCCGCTTGGTCAACTGAAGTGCCTGGGGGCGGTTATCATGCAACAAAACAATTGTTTTTCCCTTCTTCAACTTTCGCTTTGTCCTACGCCATAATTTTTCGACATCGGTTGTTGTTGTATCCAGTGTCCTGTTATTCCAGCCAATAATTGCTGTTCTTACTTGCAGCGCTGCTTTAGCAATATTAGGGTTCATAATTCCTATCGGCGGACGAAAAGCCTTACGGGAAGGATGTTGGTAACTTGCAATAATATCTGCAGATTTTTTCAGGTCTTCAAAAACCCTTTTTGTTTTCCAAAACTGAAAGAAAGGAGCATGAGAGAAAGAGTGGTTTCCAATAAAATGATTCTCCCCCGCTATTTCCTTCATCGTTTGTGGATTTTCTTCCACCTTCGAACCTATTACAAAGAAACTGGCGGCGACCTCTTCCTCTTTTAAAAAAGCAAGTATACTATTGGTGTGTTCCGCATCGGGACCATCATCATACGTCAGATAAATCGTATCCGCATCCCCGGAAGTAATCGCAGGAGCAAAAAAATTCAAGGACAATTTGAAAACACCAAAACTCAAAATAATCAGGTATGATAAAACCAGCAGTAAAAAAGAAATCCAAAAGCCCGGCTCTTTCCAGAATAAAAGGAAAAGTATCCCGACAAGGATAATCGAAAAACTATTTAACACCCGTAACTTCAAGTCTTCGGCAATTTGGTTAACCTTGACAAATATACAGTAATAAGTCAGACTTCAAGTCGAATTCAAATGCACCAATTTTTTCTTTCTCACTTCAATTTTGTAAATTTTGGTCTGCTTTTTGATCTGATTGGTAAGAAGAACTAAAAAACTTTGCGTTATGAGAAATTTAATTTTGTTCTTGTTAACCGGTAGTCTCGGATTTTCCTTCAGTTCATCCGAATTGAAACTACCAACCCGTAAAAACGAAAGTTTTTCTATTGGAGAACGATTACGTTATCGTGTAACCTATGGATTTATAGATGCCGGAGAAGCTGTAATAGAGGTGAAACCTACTCCCAAGAAGGGTGCCCAGGGTCAGGCTCTTTACCATGCAGTAGGAACCGGAAGAACACTTGGTGCATTCAATCTTTTTTATCGTGTGAATGATGTATACGAAACCTTCATCGATCAGAAAGGAATTTTTCCCTGGTATTTTAAACGTCGTGTGGAAGAAGGAAAATACCGTTTGCAACAAGATTATCGCTTTGACCAACACAAAGAAAAAGTTGATAACGGTAAAGGAAAGCTATTTGACATTCCTGTAGGGGTTCAGGATATGATCTCCTCCTTTTATTATGCCCGAACGCTGGACTACAAAAACATGAAAGTGGGTGATATCAGCGAATTTAAATGTTTTATGGACGATGAAATATATCCGTTAAAAATTAAGTATGTGGGAAAAGAAGAGATCAAAATCCGCAAAGGGACTTTTCGCTGTATGAAATTTGTACCGGTAGTTCAGACAGGACGCTACTTTGAAAGTGAAGACGATGTTAACTTCTGGGTTACAGATGACAAAAACCGCATTCCGGTTCTTGTGAAAGCTAAAATTCCTGTAGGCACAGTAAAACTGCACCTTGTTGAATGGAACGGACTAAAACACGACCTTGCTTTGGTAAAATAAAAAGAGGTTGGGGCAAACCCCAACCTCTTAATCAAATCAAGCTTATACGATTCTATATTTTTTCAAATGTCAGATAATCTGTAGGACCGTCATCGTCCGGATCTTCCAGTACAACTTTAGAAGTAGTCTGTTCCACCACGTGCCAGTCATCATCTAACTCATCAAAATTGGCTGTGGCCGGAAAAATAAGATCCAACTCAACATGTCCATCATCTTTCTTCACTGTCCATGATCCTGAGACAGTCTGAGATCCATTAACGGCCACGACTGTTCCGTTATCACTGAAGGTAAATACATACCCCTCAAAATAATACGTTTCGTTCTCTCCGTTATCTTCGAAATAAGTAACCTTCCATTCTCCCTCGTTGATAATCTCTTTTGTATTGTCAACAGTAACCTTTTCTTTGTTACATGCAGTCAATGAAAGTACTCCCATCAGACCCGCTACTAAAATGCCCCTAACTTTCATAGTTTCTTTTTTATCAAATTTACAGTAATAACCATCAAAAAACAACAAATTGACCTTCACTTTTCTTGAAAAACTATTTTTCATAGCTAACAACTTATCCAGAAAAAAACTACATATCTAACCTCTCCTTTTTGTCATACCGTTTACTCGTCCATTCATACCGTTCACTAACCATAACTGTATTTTTTCAATATGTATGAGATTTTCTTCGTATATTGCAAGTGGTTAAGCCCATAGCCAAACTTTGTGTTGCTTTAAATTAAATTGCTAAAACAAAAAAACAATGAGAAAAGTATATCTGCTATTGATGCATATCGGTTTTGCATCAGTAGTGTTTGGTCAACATAATGACCATGGTCATCTTCCTTGTAGGACCGTTGAACACATGGAAGAATTGAAAGCGTCTGATCCGGCAATCCGTGCCGAAATGGAATTATCCGCTCAACGTCTTGAACAGTTTACCCAACAATACATACAAAACGAATACAATCCTCTTCAAAAGGTTTCGATTTACACGATTCCTGTTGTATTTCATGTTTTGCACATGAATGGATCAGAGAATATTTCTGACGCACAAATTCTTGATGCTGTTGATCGCATGAATGAGGATTTTAACAAGCAAAACAATAACTGGAATCAGGTACAATCTGAATTTCTTCCGCTTGTTGCCGACATCCAGGTTGAGTTTAAACTTGCAAAGAAAAAGCCAAACGGAGATTGCTTCAAAGGAATCACACGAACAGAAACAGGAACAACATTCGATGATTCAGGAAACGATCAGGTTCAGGCTGTGCAACAGGCTCATGGGAACTTCCCGGGGGATATGTATTTGAACATTTTTGTGGTTGCTAATGCCGGCGGAGCAGCAGGATATACTACTTATCCTTCGAATTGGTCAGGAACCTCGATGTCAAACGGAATTAAGATTCTTCATAATTATGTAGGTCGTATCGGAACCAGTAGTAACTCTGTTTCTACTGCACTTTCGCACGAAGTAGGACATTGGTTGAACCTTGCTCACCTATGGGGGAATTCAAACAATCCGGGACAAGCAGGTAACTGTTCTGATGATGATGGTGTAAATGATACACCTAATACAATTGGATGGACTTCCTGCAATCTTCAGGGAACAACCTGTGATGGCGTCAAGGATAATGTCGAAAACTTTATGGAGTACTCGTATTGCTCTAAAATGTTTACGGAAGGACAAAAAGCACGGATGCATGCGGCACTTAACTCGTCAGTAGGAGGACGAAATAATATAACTTCAGCATCGAATCTTACTGCTACCGGAGTGAATGCCCCTGAGGTTTTTTGTAAAGCGAACTTCTATGCTCCGCTTCGTGATGTATGTGTAGGAAGTTCTATTGAATTTCAGGATGACAGTTACTTCAACCCGACACAGTGGAACTGGACATTTGAAGGAGGTTCGCCTTCTACATCAACAGCTCAGAATCCGGTTGTTACATACAATACTCCTGGAGTATACAATGTAACGTTGAGTTCCGGAGACGGATCAAGTACAGATCAGGTAACAAAAACAGGTTATATTCGCGTACTTCCATCCACATCGATTCTTCCTTTTATGGAAAGTTTCGAAGCGTATAGTACAATTGAGTCATCCAACGGTGTTTGGAACACCTATAACCAGGGGAGCAACAATGAATGGGAAATCACTCAGGCTGCAGCTCACACAGGGCAAAAAAGTGTTCGCCTTCAAAATATCGGGCAACCAAGCGGAGGAGTTGACGAGTTGATCAGTGGTTCTTTTGACTTATCCGGATTAAACTCAGCGGATGATATTACACTTTCGTTCCGTTATTCCTTCAAACAAAGAAGCTCATCCAATGATGACCGTTTACGTGTTTCTGCATCCAATAACTGTGGTGAGAGTTGGTCAACACGAAGACAGTTGCTTTCGTCTTCTATGTCATTAGGAACACAACTTTCTTCATGGGTTCCGACTTCTCAGGATGACTGGGTAACCAACCACATCACTAATATTTCCAGTTCTTTCTATGTAGATGGAATGCGTGTTAAGTTTGAATGGCAACACGGTGGTGGAAACAACATCTACCTCGACGATATTAATATGTATCTGGGAGACGTTGACCCACTTGGGATCGAAGAGAATGCATTAATCTCAGATATTAATCTATTCCCGAACCCGACAATTGATGAATTGACTGTGCGCCTTTCTATTCAGGATGCAATGGACTTTGATGTTAAAGTCGTTGATCTTTCCGGAAAAGCAATCGAAACATTCCGTATTCATGGTAAGCCGGGAACGAATGATATTATGATTTCAACTACGGATCTTGCACAGGGAATGTATCTTGTAGAGGTCGTTTCAGGAAGCGGGAAAGTTGTAAAACAATTCGTGAAAAGATAATAAAAGAGTTTCCAACATTACTCAAAAAAAGAAAAGGAGGTTGTTACAATGTAACAACCTCCTTTTTTATCTTCCTATTAACACTCTAAAAAAAGAAGAAAAAGCGAACACTATTACAGCGTTCCTCTTTTCTCTTGTTCTCTTTCAATCGACTCGAATAATGCTTTGAAGTTTCCTGCACCGAATCCACGTGCTCCCATTCTTTGAATAATCTCGTAGAACAATGTAGGACGATCTTCTACGGGCTTGGTAAAAATCTGCAATAGATACCCTTCCTCATCCGCATCAATCATAATACCCAACTTCTCCAGTTCGTTGATATCTTCTTTCATCATTCCCATGTGCTCTCCCAAACGCTCAGGAATAGCTTCGTAGTAAGATCTCGGAGGAGTAGAAAGGAATTCTACACCACGACTTCTCAAATCAGAAACAGTTGTAATGATATCATCTGTTGCAACCGCGATATGCTGAACACCGGCTCCTTCATAGAAATCAAGATATTCTTCAATCTGCGAACGCTTTTTCCCTTCAGCAGGTTCGTTAATCGGGAATTTAATTCGTCCGTTTCCGTTCGACATAACCTTAGACATCAATGCGGAATACTCCGTATGTATCTGTTTGTCATCAAATGAAAGGAAGTTTACAAATCCCATTACATCTTCGTACCACTTCACCCAGGTATTCATTTCTCCCCAACCTACGTTTCCTACCATATGGTCAATAAACTTAAGTCCGGTAGGAGCCGGGTTGTAGTCCGATGTCCACTCTTTATACCCTGGAAGGAAAATTCCATTGTATTCTTTACGTTCAACAAACATATGAACGGTTTCACCGTATGTATAAATTCCCGCACGAACAATCTTACCCTGCTCATCTTCCTCTACGGTAGGCTCCATAAATGATTTTGCACCTCTCTTCGTTGTTTCTTCCCATGCCGAACGAGCATCCTCAACCCAAAGAGCAACAATCTTTACACCGTCACCATGCTTTTTAACATGTTCACCGATCGGAGAATCACTTGTTAAAGCTGTGGTTAAAACAAGACGAATCTTATCCTGTTTCAACACATACGAAGCTCTATCTTTCACTCCCGTTTCCAATCCCGCATATGCCAGAGACTGAAATCCAAAAGCCGTTTTATAATAATGTGCTGCCTGTTTTGCATTACCTACATAAAACTCAACATAATCTGTACCTAAAAGAGGAAGGAAATCCTGTGCCCCTTCAAAGATTTTTTCTAATCCGTATTCTACGTTTTTTACTTCTTTTGCCATAGTATTTTTTCTTTTCGCAGTTCTTTATTATTTACTGCTGTACTTTTATTCTTAACTTATTCCAACCAGGATTTGTAATAGTCCTTATCTGCCAAATCCAACGCCTGTTGGGTCAACTTCAACGGTCTAAATGTATCAACCATAACCGCCAGCTCCAGTGTCTCCTTCTGACCAATAGAACGCTCCATAGCTCCCGGATGGGGTCCATGTGGGATTCCAGCAGGGTGCAAGGAAATATATCCTTTATCCACGTGGTTACGACTCATAAAGTCTCCGTCTACATAATACAACACTTCATCACTGTCAATATTACTGTGATTATACGGTGCTGGTATCGCCTGTGGATGATAATCATACAATCGCGGACAGAATGAACACACAACAAAATTATGAGCCTCAAATGTCTGGTGTATCGGAGGTGGCATGTGCACACGTCCGGTGATAGGCTCAAAATCATGAATAGAGAACGCATACGGGAAATTATACCCGTCGTACCCTACCACATCAAACGGATGAGCAGCATAGACCACTTCATGGAGCACATTTTCTTTTTTGATCTTAATCAGAAAATCCCCTTTCTCATCGATTGTTTCCAACTCCTCGGGAGCACGAAGATCTCTTTCACAAAAAGGAGAATGCTCCAGTAACTGCCCGAATTTATTACGGTAATTCCGCGGAGTTAAAATCGGAGAGAATGATTCAACAATAAAAAGTCTGTTTTCTTCCGAGTCAAAATCAATCTGGTAGGTGATCCCACGGGGAACAATCAAATAATCTCCCGGTGAAAACGGAAGATTCCCCAGCATAGTACGCAATTTACCTGTCCCTTTGTGCACAAAGAGCATCTCATCCGCATCTGCATTTTTATAAAAGTACGAACGAAGAGATTTACGGGGAGCAGCCAAAGTAATATTCAAATCATTGTTGAATAAAACAACCTTGCGACTTTGCAGAAAGTCATCTTCTGGCTGCACATTAAACCCGTTCAGCATTCTGGAAGTAATATTCTTTTCCACAGCTGCCACAGGTGTAAGATCTACAGGATCACCCACAGACCGGATCATAGTCGGACGATGTACGTGATAAAGAAGAGATGACATGCTACTAAAACCCTCAGTACCAAACAACTCTTCATAATGAAAATTTCCGCTATCCGATTTAAAAACCGTATGTCTTTTATGCGGAAATTTTCCCATTTTATGATAAAACGGCATATTCTAAAATTTTTAATTAAACGAAATGATGATTGCAGTCAGGTTTGCTCCCGTCACTCGGGATTACGCTTTAACAGTATTTTTGCCAGTTCATTTCTTCCTTCCCAAAACATAAATGATTACGTCTTTGTTCTGTCTTGAACAAAGTTAGAAAATTATCCGTATTGCTGTCAACTCTTCCGGACGGAATGATAAAAATCAGTTTTCAAAAACAGAAAGTAATTGTATTCATTTTCAACCGTATAAATTTTAGTCCTGCGAAGAAGACAAAAAATAACCCTCTGAAATTCATCTTAACTTTTAAATTTGCAGAAAACGAAGGCAGAATGAAGAAAATTCTAATTATCGGAGCGGGGGGTCAGATTGGCACAGAGCTCACGATTGAGCTGGCAAGACGATTTGGCAATAACTCGGTTATTGCTTCGGATGTTCATGCTGATTGTCCCGAAGCACTACTGGGACAAACTTATGTACAGCTAGATGTGATGGATCGATCACGGTTACATAACCTTGTTCTCGAACATGAAATCACTGAAATCTATCTGTTAGCAGCCTTGCTTTCTGCTACAGCTGAGAAACGTCCTGATTTTGCCTGGAAACTGAATATGGAAGGATTATTCAATGTACTTGATCTGGCAAAAGAGAAACTGATTACTAAAATTTTCTGGCCTTCTTCTATTGCTGTTTTCGGACCAACAACCCCGTCAGTGAACACTCCTCAATATACCATCATGGAACCCACGACAGTATATGGTATTTCCAAGCAAGCAGGAGAGAGATGGTGTGAGTACTATTTCAATAATTACGGTGTTGACGTTCGCAGTATCCGTTATCCCGGCCTGATCTCTTACACATCATTACCCGGAGGAGGAACCACTGATTATGCAGTAGATATTTTTTATCATGCAAAAAGCAACGGGCAGTATGAATGCTTCCTTTCAGAGGACACTGCTCTTCCTATGATGTATATGGAAGATGCGATCCGTGCTACAATTGAATTAATGGAAGCTCCAGCAGAATCTATCAAAATACGCTCGAGTTATAATCTTGCCGGAGTTAGCTTTACTCCGAAAGAAATTGCAGCGTCTATCAAGACATTTATTCCTGAATTCTCGATCACTTATTCGCCGGATTTCCGGCAGAAAATTGCAGATAGCTGGCCGGATTCAATTGATGACAGTCATGCCCGAAAAGATTGGGGTTGGGAAATCAAACATGACCTGATGAGCATTTCAGAAAGTATGTTAGAACATGTTAATCCTCTTAAGATTAACCTTTAAATTTATAAATTAATCCCTGATATTTAACGATTAGTCTAAACAATAAGCATAGTAAGCAACTTAATCGTGAATTTTACGTAAATTGTCATTGAACTATTGCTATATGTTTTTATATATCTATAAATACGTCTATGAAACTTGTAACTGGAATTCTATCAACCCTGACATTAACCCTAAGTCTACTCGTTTCGCAACCACTTTTATCCAATGATCAGGATCGGATCAATTGGAAAGATGAGCAAGGTCGTAAACAAGGCCATTGGATTATTTTCGGGAAAGATCGTCCCGAGCAAGGCTTCCCTCCAGAAGGAAAGGTTGAAGAAGGGAAATATCAGGATGACCGTAAAACCGGCATCTGGATCAAGTATCATAATGACGGAATCACTCCCCGACTAAAAGGAGAGTATGATTTTGGCCGCCCTAAAGGAGCCTTTACCAAGTACTATCCAAACGGTAATATTCAGGAAGAAGGAACTTACGAAAAAGGTAAGTACCTCGGTGCCATGAAAAAATACTATGAGAACGGTACCATCATGTATGAAGGTACTTACAATAATGACGGACAGGAAGATGGGCAGATCAAGTACTATCACCCTAACGGCAAAGTGGAATATGAATATTCTTCTCGTGCCGGTATCCCAACCGGAAAAGCCGTTCGTTACTGGCCCAACGGAGACATTAAAGAAGAAGTAGCGTTTGATGATACAGGAGAAGTTTCCTCTTTCGAGAGCAAAGAAATGGTGAACACCCCGGAAGAAGTAAAAGCACCTCTTCCCGCTGAAACCAAATCCGCTCCGGCACCAAAAGGCGCTGTTACCAAATCCGGCGTATTTGATAAAAACGGCTACAACAAGCTGTACAACGAAAATGACGAGCTTTGGATGGATGGAGACTTTAAAAACGGACTCCTGCATGACGGTAAGCTTTATGTCTACGACAAAGACGGTATCCTCCTCAAAATTGAGGTTTATAAAAAGGGGAAATACCACTCAGATGGACAACTCTGATAAATATATTTGAAGAAAAGGGGGGCTATTTGGTTCCCCTTTTTTATTTTTACATCATGGAAAAAGACTGGAAGAAAGAATTAAAAATATACAATGCGCTGGGTGGTCAAAAAGAAATTTTCGAACCTCTTTCCGGTGACTTTGTCGGCATGTATGTGTGTGGACCAACTGTTTACAGTTATGTTCATTTAGGTAACTGTCGTACTTTTATTTCATTCGACTTGGTTTATCGCTACCTGAAACATCTGGGATATAAGGTTCGTTATGTCCGCAACATAACAGATGTCGGACATTTGGAAAACGATGCCGATGAAGGCGAAGACAAGATTGCCAAAAAAGCTAAATTGGAAAAGCTGGAACCGATGGAAATCGTCCAGAAATACACACTTGACTTTCATGAAACGCTGGCTAAATTCAACGCGATTCCTCCTAGTATTGAACCTACTGCAACCGGCCATATTATTGAACAAATTGAAATGATTCAAAAGATCATTGACAACGGACTTGCCTATGTTATCAACGGTTCTGTGTACTTTGACGTCATGAAATATGATAAGGAAAAGAGCTATGGAGAACTATCCGGAAGGAAGATCGAGGAACTCATTTCCGGAACACGGGATCTTGACGGACAGGATGAAAAACGTAATGCGCTCGATTTTGCTCTTTGGAAAAGTGCGTCTGATGCTCATATTATGAAATGGCCTTCTCCCTGGGGAATTGGCTTTCCGGGATGGCATTTGGAGTGTTCGGCCATGAGTAGTAAGTACCTGGGAGATCAATTTGATATTCACGGAGGAGGGATGGATCTTAAGTTTCCGCATCACGAATGTGAAATTGCACAAGGAACTGCTGCTAACGGAGTTTCTCCGGTAAGATATTGGATGCACGGGAATATGCTTACCCTCAACGGAAAGAAAATGAGTAAATCAACCGGTAATACATTATTACCCGGCGAGCTTTTCAGTGGTGCAAACGATATCATGGATAAAGGATATCATCCGATGGTAGTTCGGTTCTTTATGATGCAGGCGCATTACAGAAGTACACTAGATTTTTCTTCCTCTGCATTGCAAGCTGCTGAAAAAGGTTTTCACCGTCTTATGGATGCCGTAAAACTGACAGGAAATCTACCTGTAGGCGAAACGTCTTCACAAAATGTCGAAGAACTGGTCGCTTCGTTCTATGGCGCAATGAATGATGATTTCAATGCTCCTATTCTTGTTGCCAATCTTTTTGAAGCGGTAAAATACATTAATGCCATAAAAGATAATAAAGCTTCTATTTCCCAAAAAGATTTGGATTTGTTAGCCCGCGAAATGAAGGCCTTCGTATTTGATGTACTTGGATTACAATCACTTGAAGAATCAAATTCAGCAGAATCAGGGGAAAATACCGTGGAAGGTTTGATGGAGCTAATATTAGAGCTCAGACAAGAAGCCCGAACCAATAAGGACTGGAATACCGCTGATAAAATAAGAGATGGTTTAACTGCAGCCGGAATCACTGTTAAAGACGGAAAAGAAGGTGCAAGCTGGAACCTGTCGGAGTAACCCTATAGCCAGAGAGGTTACTCTCTTGTTTTTGAATCGATCAGGATCGTAACAGGACCATCATTGATAAGGGTTACTTTCATGTCAGCTCCGAATTCTCCTGTTTGTACTTCCAATCCCGAACTCTTTCTCAGGCGTTCAATAAATAATTCATACATAGGAATAGCCAGTTCGGGACGGGCAGCGCGAACATAACTCGGTCGGTTTCCTTTTCGGGTACTTGCGTGAAGGGTAAATTGGCTTACTACTAAAAAACTACCCTTTATTTCACGAATAGATACATTCATTTTTCCTTCAGCATCATTGAAAATCCGTAAACCGGATAGTTTTGCCACCAACCAGTCAATATCTTCTTCCGAATCATCGTGTTCAATTCCGAGCAAAATCATCATTCCCTGATTAATTTCTCCTTTAACCACCCCATCAATTTTCACCGATGCTTCACTAACACGCTGGATTACAACTCTCATTCGTAATTATTTTTGCGATAATTCAACTCTTCATCGTCTTCCATCATCTGAACGTAGCTTTGATAGCGTGAGGGAGCTATTTCACCGCTTTCAACCATCTCCTTCACTTTACACTTCGGTTCTGCAAGATGCTTGCAGTTGTGAAACTTACATTGATTTAAGACAGCTCGCATCTCAGGGAAATAATGGCTGAGAACATCTTTATCCAGATCTACCAGACCGAACGCTTTAATCCCGGGAGTGTCAATAATGTATCCTCCCGATGTCAAGGGAAACATTTCTGCGAAAGTAGTTGTATGTTGCCCCTGCAAATGATACCTGGAAATCGCACCGGTTTTTGTCTGAATTTCAGGATCCAGCGCATTAACAAGTGTGCTTTTCCCCGCACCACTATGTCCGGCAATCATAACCTGGTTCCCTGCTATTTCTTCTCTCAGGAATGTAATACTGGACTCTTCCCGGGCGCAAATTTTATGACAGGGATATCCAATCGGTTCATATATGGAAATAATGTCATCAACGACCTCTAGTCCATCCTCTTCCAAAAGATCCGTCTTGTTAAACAAAAGCGTTACTGGAATCCGGAAAGATTCGGCAGAAACAAGAAAACGGTCTATAAATGCAAGATGTGTCACAGGAGCAACCAGTGTAACGATCAAATAACAACGATCAATATTCGCTGCAAGTATGTGGGATCGCTTTGACAGATTCACGGATTTTCGTGCCAGAAAGTTAAAACGTTCATCAATCCCGGTAATGATACCCTGATTTTCCTGCTCACTCTCCCACTCTACATCCACTTTATCGCCCACAGCTACAGGATTGGTACTTCGCAACCCCTGCAACCTGATTTTACCACGAATCCGACAATCCGCAACCGAACCGTCCTCCATTCTGACCTGATACCAGCTTCCTGTCGATTTGACAACTACTCCCTTCAACGTCTTTTTTGGTGAAAGATACTAATTTCATACAGAGTGCGGATAAAGAAACTGCATTGCCCGCTCCGAACCGTTAAAATTTGTTATTCTGAACTCAGGTATAGTCTCCCCCGGTTGATGAGAAAAAGTTATTTTAGTATCTTCGTCTAAAATAATACGTATATGTCCATTGAAGTATCTAATCTTCAGAAGTTTTACGGTGAACAAGCGGCTTTGGGAGGAATTTCCTTCAAAGTAAAAACAGGAGAAATCGTTGGTTTTCTCGGACCAAACGGTGCCGGCAAGTCAACCACCATGAAGATTATCACCGGGTTCATCCCCGCTTCCGATGGTAAGGTCAAAGTATGCGGTCTGGACGTCGAAGAGAACTCCATGGCTGTACGCCGTAAGATCGGTTATCTGCCGGAGCACAACCCGCTTTACCTTGATATGTACGTGAAGGAGTACCTCGATTTTGTTGCCGATGTATACAAGATCAGTAACAAACGTGAACGTATCGCTGAAATGATACAGCTTGTCGGGCTGGAGCGGGAACAGCACAAAAAGATAGGTGCGCTCTCCAAAGGATATCGTCAGCGTGTCGGACTTGCCCAGGCAATGATTCACGACCCTGAAGTTTTAATCCTTGACGAACCAACCAGTGGACTGGATCCAAATCAGCTGGTAGATATCCGAAAGTTGATCAAAAAAATAGGAAAGACCAAAACAGTAATGCTTTCTACTCACATTATGCAGGAGGTAGAAGCGATCTGTGACAGAGTTGTCATTATCAACAATGGTCAAATCGTAGCTGACAATTCTGCTAAAGAGTTGCAACAACAACAAAACGAACAGGTAATTATTGTCGAATTCGATGAAGAGGTATCTGTTTCACGCAATGAACTGAAAAAAATACCCGGAGTTCAACAAGTACGGAAAGTAGAAGAAAGTACATCCTGGCTGCTACAAAGCAACAAGGAAGGGGACCTTCGTAAAATTGTTTCCAGACATGCCGCTCAAAACGACTGGTTAATCATCAGTCTCAAGGTTGAAGAAAAATCACTGGAACAGGTATTTAAAGAATTGACCGGAAAAAAATAATCCCGGACGATCATCACCCGGGATTAAAAAATCAAAGCTTTCTATATTTTACACTTTTCTATTTACCCGCCAGTTCTTTAATATAGACGCGGGTAAAATCAAGGCGCTCCATCTGGTTCGTTTCAAACTTCTTTGCTTTCAAATTAACCATGGTGATGAAATCCTTATTAAACAAGGGCATCACTACCGCATCATCGATAATCAGCTGATCACATTGCGCATACAGATCCATTCTTTTCTTCAAATCAGTCTCCTTTTTCGCTGCATCAAACAGTTTATTGAACTCCTCACTTGAATAATTAAACGGGTTAATTGCAATAATCTCCTGCGTTTCATCTCCTCCTACAAAGATATTCAGGAAGTTTTCAGGGTCCGGATAGTCCGCCAGCCAGCCACCACGCCACATAACAGCTTCTCCGCTCTTGATAGCGTCTTCCCGTTCCTGATAGCTGACTTTTTTAATATTCACGTTTACTCCTAAATTCTCCTTTAAGCTTCTTACAATAGCTTCTGCCATCTTATATGATGCAGAACCTTCCACAGTATTTACGTAGAAGTCTACAACCGGGAATCCTTTTCCTCCCGGATATCCGGCTTCCTCCAATAATACAGCCGCCTTTTTAGCGTCAAATACATGACCGTGTACTTTACTTACCGGATAATCCGACATGTAGGGAACAAAACCGTTCTCGACAGCAATCACATCTCCATTCAGGTCTCTTTCCACAATTTCCTGACGATTTATAGCTATATTAAATGCTTTTCGAACTTTTGGGTTATTAAACACGGAATTGTTGTGAGCAAATCCGATATACTCAATATTTAAACTATTCACAGAAGCCACTCTGTGTTTAACATTTTTTCCTTCCTGTGCTTCAATTAATGTCCCCAAAACATTCTGAATTTCATCTACCGGAATTTCAAGAACAAGGTCTATTTCCTCCTTACGGAATGCCATTAACTCGTCTATTTTCTTCCCGTTAAATTGCACAAGAATAGATGATAAGTAGGGTAATTCGTTTCCAAACTCATCTTTCTCCCAGTACTTTGGATTACGTTCCAGTTTTGCTTCTGTTTCACTTAGAGAAGCAAGACGAAAAGGTCCTGTTCCCACAGCATGTAAGCCAATTTCTTCTCCGTATTTATCCAATGCTTCTTTTGGAAAGAGAACCAAAGCGGGATGGGTTAACACTTTCTCAAATCCGGCAAACGGTTCGGAAAGCTCAATTACTAATTCGTAATCAGAAGGAACACGTATTCCGGTTACCTCGTTCGCTTTTCCATCAAAATAATCCTTTGCACCTACGATACGATCTGTAAGTAGCCAACTGAATTGGTTAACCTTTGGATCATTTTTACACGCCAGTTCAAAACAATACTTAAAATCTTTTGCTTTCACTTCACGACCATTCCCCTCATCAAAACAAGCATCGTCCTGAAAGTGTACTCCTTTTCGGATTTTAAACGTAAATGTTTTTGCATCATCACTAATTGTGTATGACTCTGCCAACGCTGGTTCTGCTTTTGTTCCATCCGGACTTATACGTAGTAATCCCTGAAAAATCTGACCGCTAACCCGCTGTGAATACACATCACTTACTGTTAAAGGAAAAACATCCGAGACCACTTCAGGAGAATAAAACCTGAACTCTCCTCCATATTTAACACCTCCTCTTCCGACGAGTGCTTCTTCTTCCTTTTCTGCTTTAGTAGTGCATCCGACAAACAGTACTCCTGATAGTAGTGCTAATAAAATGTTTTTGTACATGTTACGGTTATTTTGGGATAACAAATATAATAAAATTGCCTGTTCAACATCGTTTCGTGCTGAAAATGAATCAAAAATAAAACGACAGGCTATTTGCTAGTATCCAACCTTGCTTCGTACTCTCTGAATTGTGTTTTCTGCAATGACTCTTGCCTTTGCCGCTCCTTTTGCCAAAACAGCATCCAACTCCTCCAGGTTCTGCATATAGTATTCGTACTTGACACGTGCCTCACTGAACTTTTCCAGTATCAGCTCATATAGTGCCTGCTTTGCATGTCCGTATCCATAACCTCCACGCGCATAATTCGCCAACATTTCCTGTTTTTGTTCCTCCGAAGCCATTAGCTCATAGATAGAATACACGTTACAGGTAGAAGCATCTTTCGGCTCTTCGATAGGCGTACTGTCCGTCTCAATAGCCATAACCTGCTTTCGCAACTGTTTCTCCGGCAGGAAAACATTGATATAATTATTTCTGGATTTACTCATTTTATGACCATCAGCTCCAGGTACAATTTTTGTGTTTTCCTGAATATAGTCTTGCGGCAAGACAAAAGTCTCTCCCATTTTATGATTAAATCTGGAAGCTACGTCTCTTGTAATTTCAAGATGCTGCAATTGATCCTTACCTACAGGAACCATTTCTGCATCATACAAAAGAATATCAGCAGCCATTAGCATCGGATAGGTAAACAACCCAGCGTTTACATCCTCCAGACGATCTGCCTTGTCTTTAAACGAATGTGCAAGTGTTAGTCGCTGATACGGGAAAAAACAACTAAGATACCAGGTTAACTCTGTCGTTAATGCAACATCTGACTGTCGGTAAAAAACAACTTTCGATATATCAAGTCCGCAAGCGATCCAGGTTGCCGCAACACTGTATGTATTTTCGCGAAGCAACTTACCATCCTTAATCTGTGTAAGTGAATGCATGTCTGCGATAAATACAAAAGATTCTGTATCCTGTGCTTTTGAGAGTTCTATTGTCGGCAAAATAGCCCCCAGAATATTACCCAAATGCGGTGTCCCTGTACTTTGTACTCCTGTTAAAATTCTTGGCATCTTCTTTTCGTTTGATTACAAAAATACAAATCAATCAAGGAATGCATAGTCTGAAACGAGAAATATCAATAATTTTAGTCTGTGAAAAGAATAAAAGGGATTCCGGGTTTACTTTACAAAGGATATGCAGGTATCATTTTCTCTGCGACACTCATTGTTTTCTATCCTCCTCTTTATTTCCTTGTTCGCAGTGAAAAAACACAATCATTTTCTATGCGTGTTTTCACCTTATGGTCACAAGCTTTTCACTATCTTATTCTGATGCCGCCCAACCGGAAAATTTCGACAGCATTATCTAACCAACGACCTATGATTATCTGCGCGAATCATGCATCTTATATGGATATTACGATTATGCACAGTGTATTGCGCAATAAGAAAATCATTTTCATGGGGAAACATGAAATTCTTGGTTACCCTCTTCTCAGTCATTTCTTTAAAACACTTCATATTCCGGTCAACCGCGATGATAAACATCAGTCAGCACGCGCCTTCGTTAAAGCGATACGCGCACTAAAGAACGGCTGGTCAGTAGTCATCTTTCCGGAAGGAGGAATCCCGGATGGACAGCGTCCAAAAATGGTTCCATTTAAACCCGGTGCTTTCAGACTGGCTCAATCGGCCGGAGTGCCCATACTCCCCATTACATTTGTAAATAATTACCGATTGTTTTCTGATCCGGAAGATCTGTGGGGAAAAGCACGTCCGGGCATTTCAAAAGTGGTGATTCATCCACCTATACTTCCACAGGATTATGAAAACATGAGTCTGGATGAGTTAAGCGAACAGGTTTATAAAATAATTGATGCGCCGTTGCGCAATCTTTACTAACTTTGTTAAAAAGTTGAGAGTTCATGGAGATCAATGACGAATTAATAGATCATATTGCGCACCTTGCCCGCCTGGAATTTGAAGGTGATGAGAAGGAGAGTATTAAAACTGACCTCCGCAACATTATTGATTTCATGTCAAAACTGAATGAAATTCCTACGGATAATGTTGAACCGCTAATTTTTATGACAGATGAATTATCCGATCTGCGGGAGGATGTAGCCATACAGTCTATTTCGCAGGAGGAAGCATTGAAGAATGCACCTAAAAAAGATTCTGATTATTTCCGTATTCCGAAAGTACTGGACAAAAACCAGTAAAAACAAAGAGGGTTTATCCAATTCTCAGCAATTTAACAGGTACTCCGCATTTTAATGCGTATATTTGCGCGATATAAAAAACGGATTATGTCGAAAATCAGCACACAAAAAGCTCCAAAACCCGTTGGTTTATACCCACATGCGAGAAAAGTAGGAAATCTATTGTTCTTGTCTGGAGTGGGACCCCGTGTAGCAGGATCAGATGCTACAGACTCAGAAGTTCCAGGGTTAAAACTGGATAAAAACGGTAATTTTATTGCGTTTGATTTTGAAGCCCAGTGCAGATCTGTATTTGACAACGTAAAGGTTATTCTGGAAGAATCCGGTTCTTCATGGAATCAGTTGGTTGATGTAACTGTTTTTCTTGTCAATATGAAACGTGATTTTCATACCTACAACAGAATTTACGCTGAATATTTTCAAGAAAACCAACCTTGTAGAACTACTGTGGAAATAAGCTCTCTTCCTACGCCTATCGCTATTGAGTTAAAATGTATTGCAACAATTGATTAAAACACGTATATGATTTCTTTCATTATTAAATCTGTCCTTGCTGTATTATCGGTCTTCTTTACCGTTTACTTTTTTGCAACCGGTTATTGGGGATGGGGAATTTCTTTCGTTCTTGTTAGTGCACTTGTTATTGTTACTTTCTTCAGAAATGAACAGATTATTCTTGCCCTGAATCAAATGCGAATCGGGAATCATGAGAAGGCCTATACAATTCTTAAACGTATTACACACCCTCAGTTACTAATTAAACGTCAACAGGCGTATTATTATTACCTGACAGGAATGTTGGGAGCAAAGGAGATGGGACTTAATAAAAGTGAACAATTCTTACGGAAAGCTCTTTCAATCGGGCTAAAGACAAACCAGGATAAAGCTGTTGCTCACATGCATATCGGTGGAATTTGTTTACAAACCGGGCGTAAGCGTGAAGCAATCAACATGTTTGATGAAGCAAAACGTCTTGACAAAGATGGTATGTTGAGTGATCAGTTGAAAATGTTGAAAAAGCAGGCTTCTCAGGTTGCTTCTAAAAATCAGATGCGCATGGCGCAAATGGGTGGAGGAAGAATGCGAACAGGAAAAGTTCGTTAAGCAGAACGCTTAATTTCTTTTGTCCAGCCCCCACAGTAATTTATCACGGATGGTATCCAAAAAGGTATAGTCGTCAAACTCTATCACCTTTACCGTAAAATCTGCTTTGCTGATATACAACACACAATCGTGGCTGATAAACTCTGACCGGGAATCCAACGTAAGTAGATAAGTACTGTCCCGCCCTTCGGCAGAGACTTTAATCGGGAAATTATCCGGAATTACAACGGGTCGTACATTCAGGTTGTGCGGAGCTACAGGAGTAATAATATGCACCAGACATCCCGGTGTAATAATTGGTCCTCCACAACTTAACGAATACGCTGTAGAGCCTGTTGGGGTACTGATAATAAGTCCGTCAGCCCAATACGTATTTAGGTATTCATTATTCACATCTACTTCTATTGATATCATGGAGGCAGAATCCTTTTTATGAAGCGTCAGTTCATTCAGTGCAAAATTCTCATCGCCAAACAATCCTTCCTCCGAATCAATTTTCAAAAGAGATCGTTCATTAAACGTGTACTCTTCGTTCTTCAGTTTAAGAAATGCTTCCTTAATTCTCTCTTTACTGATGTTAGCAAGGAAGCCCAGACGTCCCATATTGAGTCCGAGAACCGGAATCCCACTGTCTCGAATAAAAAGAACTGATTTTAAAAACGTTCCGTCTCCACCAACGCTGAGAGCAAGATCGGTGTTCTCCTGAAAGGATTTGTAGTCATTAAACTCTCCAATGCTTTCTAACTCGGGAAAATGCTCCAGCATCTGGAACTTGTACATCGTCTCCAGATTGATTGTCCATCCCAACTCCAGAGCTACATCAAAAACATCCTTCAAATGCGGATAATACTCTGTTTTAAGGACGCTGAATATCAGTGACACTCTCATGTAAATCAGGGATTTAAATATTTCATCAGTTCATCATAACGTTGCTTCAGATCATCATAATAATCTGACTTTTGATACGATGCTTTTACAATATAATCATATCGTTCGAAGGTCTGAATAATACGGGACACATCTACTTCGTTTATTTTCAATGTTACCTCCAGTTTGGTCGAGTCCAGTGGTGAAGTAATGTAACTACTGATAATACGTGCATTGTTTCCTTCTACACACTGTGCAATATGTGCCAGAGAATAATCCACCCTATTCATCTCCAAAACTATTATAGCACCTGATTCACGAATTCCCGCAATTTCCGTTATCCGGACCATAAGTGCCATAAGACTGATACAACCCAGGTAATTTTCCTTTTCATCCAATACAGGGACAACTGTAACCCGTGATTCAGCCATAATTCGCATCACATGATAAATGTGATTGTAATCATACACATAAGGACGTGGTAGCACATCGAACATCTCGTGTAATGTGTCGGACATGTCTTCCTGATCATAGATGTCATTATCGGAAACTACACCTACGTAGTTACTTCCTTTAAGGACAGGTAAATGTGATACTTTAAACTCATCCATCCAACGCAAAGCCTTCTCTCCGGTGTCCGTATGTTTAAGTGGCGGTATGTCTTCTGCTATTAATTCTGCTGCAATCATTGTATTAGCCAAAGTAGTAAATCTAATTTAAACTCTCTAACTTTGGTACAACAAAAATAATTCCGAAATGACGAAATTAAGTGTAAACATAAATAAAGTCGCAACCCTACGTAATGCAAGGGGAGGGAACGTTCCGAATGTTGTTCAGGTTGCTATTGATTGTGAGCGTTTTGGTGCTGATGGAATCACGGTACACCCCCGCCCGGATGAAAGACATATCACGCGAAAAGATGTCTTTGATCTGGCAAAAGTGGTGACTACGGAATTCAATATTGAGGGATATCCGGATGAACGATTCATGGAATTAATTCAAGAGGTGCGCCCGGCACAGGCAACACTTGTTCCCGACCCCCCACATGTTCTTACTTCTAATGCCGGATGGGACACGAAAACCCACCTGAAAAAATTACAGGATATTATTGGTCAGTTACAGGAATGGGGAGTGCGTAGTTCCATCTTCGTGGACACCCATATTGTAAATATTGAGTATGCTAAAGAAACTGGTGTTGATCGCATTGAACTGTATACCGGTCCTTATGCAGAAAACTTCCATACCGATAAGGAAAACGCTGTAAATCCCTATACAAAAGCAGCAATTCTTGCCAATGATCTCGGACTGGGTATTAATGCCGGACACGATCTTGACACCAAAAACCTGGCTTTCTTTAAAGCAAAGGTTCCCGGATTGTTAGAAGTTTCCATTGGTCATGCGCTCATATCTGATGCTTTGTACTGGGGATTGGAAAACACAATTCAATTGTACAAAAGAGAATTACAATAACAGATTATGTTATAAAAAAGGGTTTCCATTAACGGAAACCCTTTTTTGTTGTTGCTTGCTTATATTACTACAGGTTATCTACCAACTTCTGGTAAGATTTCATTAATTCCTGATCTGCTTTAATTGCCTTTCTCAACTGATCTGCTCTAGCCGGCTCTCCATCTTTTTCAAACTGCGCCAACTGTGCTTCTTCTTTTGCAATTCGCTGCTCAATAGCTGCCGGTACAGATGCCAGTACGTTCGGAAGAACATACCCCATATATCCTGTTGAATTTTCCGAAAGATCTTCAAAGATAGGCAAGGCTTTCTTCTGTACTTCGTAATCATTCTGACGAACGTATGCTCCAAATGAACCTACAACTCCCAACACAGAGAAACCACCTACTTTGTTCTCATTAAACAAGGATGCAAAAAAGTCAAAGTTCTCAGCCGTTCCGTGTTTACCATAAAGCGTCGCAATGTTCACTAACATTGCCTGTGCCGATTCACCTTCAAGCGATTTAGCCTTTTGCATAGCCAACTCCGCATCTGATTTCGACAAACCATTCAAAGCACTCCCCAGCACTTTATACGATTTGTCCTGCTCCATCGCATTGGCAAGCGCTTTTTTCGTCAGTTCTTCGTCTTCAAAATTCGTTACAAGGAAGTCTAGTGCTGCTGCACGTACAGTAGAGGACTTGTCATTAACAGCCAAATCAGAAAGTTTCTCCAGCAATTCTTTCGTATGTGATCGTTTAACACGATTCGATTGCGTAATTGCCAATTCCCTGATTCTGTAAAACGGATCATCCAAAGCATCCAGTATCATTCGCTTTCCTGCTTCATCTTTCAATTTAGCACCTCCAGCTAATCCGTCACGACGATCTGCATATTTTCCGCCCTTATAGAACTGAAATACAAATTGTTCTTTTGGCTTATTATCCGTCCATTCTGCAAGTATAACATGATCTGCATCTACAATTACAGAATTAACCGAGTCTTTAAACGAAAACGTAAATGTCTGTTCTCTTTTATCGACTACCACTTTATAATCATTTCTTTTCGCACCGTCGAACACACTTATTTTCATCGGCAACTTATACAATGGCATCTCATCCAGATCTTGTTTCTGTTCAATTGTTACCGCAACATTTCCATCCTTTACTTCCTGTGTAACTTCCAGTACAGGGTGTCCTTTTGCAAAGAACCACTGGTTAAAAAACCAGTTCAGGTCTTCTCCTGAAATTTCTTCAAATGCCAGTCGAAGCTCATGAATTTCTGCCGGACGATAAGCATGGCGCTTCAAATAGTACTTCAACGACGCAAAGAATGCTTCATCTCCCAAATAATTGCGCAACATGTGCAGGATTCTTCCTCCCTTATTATAAGAATGTCCATCAAACATTTGCTCTTTATCATCGTAATCGAACCAAATCATATCATGCATTCCCTGGTACTGAGCTGTCTGAAAATATCCATCTGCTTCTTTTTCAGCCTGATATTCCGCTTCATCAACACCGTATTTATGCTCATCCCATAAATATTGTGAATAGTTTGCAAACGACTCGTTTAAGGGAAGGTTGGACCAGGATTCACATGTCACCAGGTCTCCAAACCAATGGTGAAATAACTCGTGCGCAATGATTGATTCCGAATTACCATCAAGTAACTCACGATCTGTTTTGTATACGAAATCTCCAAACACCACTGCTCCGGTATTTTCCATAGCTCCCGAAACATAATCCCGAACAACAATCTGGTGATACTTGTCCCATGGGTATTCGACACCTAACAATTCTGAAAAGAAACCGATCATCTCAGGTGTATTTCCAAAGATCGCTTTCGCATAAGGTTCCCACTCCGGCTCTACGTAATAATCAACAGCGATTTTTGAACCGTCTTTCTTCGTGAAAGAATCCTTCACTACTTTAAACTCTCCTACTCCCATCATGGCAAGATAAGGAACGTGTGGAAGCTCTTG
Source organism: Wandonia sp. (assembly GCF_984588085.1). Taxonomy (NCBI): domain Bacteria; kingdom Pseudomonadati; phylum Bacteroidota; class Flavobacteriia; order Flavobacteriales; family Crocinitomicaceae; genus Wandonia; species Wandonia sp. The sequence continues at coordinate 36,141 of NZ_CFIGVI010000001.1, read as the reverse complement.
TTTCCAATGATCTGTCCTGGTTCCATCAGCATTCTTTGTAGATTTTACCAATGTTCCGTTAGAAAGCGTAACGTATTTATCATCAACGGTCATCAGAATTTCTTGTGTCATTTTCTGATTGGGTGCGTCAATTGTAGGAAACCAAACTGAACTTGCCTCGGTCTCACCCTGCGTCCATATTTGTGGCATTTTTGCCGGATCTTCTCCTTTTGGATTGATAAAATACAATCCTTTATCACTGGAAATAGCCGAACTCCCTCCCGTCTCTCTTTCATCCGGTTTTGCCGTATAATCAATTACCAGTGTAATTTCTTCCTGCGCTGTAATTGTTTTACCCAATTGTATTGTCAGGAAATCATTTTCATACGAGTGCGCCAGATCTTTACCGTTCATTTTTACACTATGAATGTCCATTCCCTTTGCATCCAGAACAAGTGTATCCTGTGGGTAGAAATGTGGCTTGAGTGAAATTGTCGCTTTTCCGTACAAATACGATTTATCCCAGTCAAAACTTACTTCCAGCTTTGTATGTACAAGGTTAAACAGTTTGGTTTCCGATGCCCTGTATATCGCTCTTTCGTTCGGGAAAGTTTTCTTTTCAGGTAATTCGATCTCATACTGATTCACTACGGGATCAGTGTCTACAACCTCTGCACTTGTCTTCGCAGTTCCGCAAGCCTGAATAAAGAGTAGTCCTGCACAACCAAAAGTCACAATTCTTTTCATAATTCTTTGAATAAGTTAAATCGCAAAAACGACGGAAACAAAGCTCAATAAAATCAAATAAAAAAGCAACAATTTAATTTTTAACGGCATTATTCCTAGATTTAGGGCAAAATTGATGAATAAATGGCTCAACACAAGTGGAAATTAGGCGAAGAAATACTTACAACTAATTCAGGAGCGAAGGTTTCCTGGGAAAATGAGCGTTTTTTTAAGATTTTTTTTCAGGGAAAAACGTTTTATGGAGAAGTAGAAGAAGCTGATACAGAAAGCGGAACAATGACTGTAAAAGTAAATCACCGTTCATTTCAACTCAAACGGGAACTCCCCATTCATGTATTGCTTAGTGAGTTAGGACTCGATAAAGTAGCAGAAAAAAGACTGGATGAGCTGCGTTCTCCGATGCCTGGAAAAGTATTACATATTCATGTTCAACCGGGAGATGTTATCCAAACAGGATCTTCCTTATTGACGCTGGAGGCCATGAAAATGGAAAATGTGATTAAAGCCGAAGGTACCGGAACGGTAAAGTCGATTCTGGTAGATGTCAATGATATTGCAGAAAAAGGTGCTCTACTGATTAAATTCGAGTAGGTTACAAACTATACTTTTTGTTTTATTACAACAAAAGGCGATCTGAATCAGATCGCCTTTGTTTTTATCCGTTTGTTTTCGCTTACTTGGCAGCGGCATATCTTTTAGCTACCTCATCCCAGTTAATTACATTAAAAAATGCATTAATGTAGTCCGGGCGACGGTTTTGGTAATTCAGGTAATACGCATGTTCCCAAACATCTAATCCAAGAATTGGTGTTCCCTGACATCCTTCTCCCATAACCGGGTTATCCTGATTTGCTGTAGAACATACTTCAAGCTTTCCGTTTGCTACACACAACCAGGCCCATCCTGAACCAAATCGTGTAGCTGCTGCTTTTGAGAACTCTTCTTTGAACGCATCAAAAGAACCGAAAGTACTGTTGATTGCATCAGCAAGCTCTCCCGTTGGCTGACCACCTCCATTTGGAGACATGATTTCCCAAAACAGACTGTGGTTATAAAAACCTCCACCGTTATTTCTTACAGCTGGCTTGTCCTTACAGTTTTTCAAGATTTCTTCGATCGATTTTCCTTCCAAATCTGTTCCGGCGATAGCCGCATTCAGATTGTTTGTATATCCTGCATGGTGCTTACCATGGTGGATTTCCATTGTTTTAGCATCGATATGAGGTTCCAACGCATCGAACGCGTACGGTAATTTTGGTAATTCGAATGACATATTATTCTGTTTTTTTAGTGTTTCTCCTCAAATTTAACAATAATTCGAGGGATTTGCTACTGAATGACGTTAAAAAAATGTAATTAACCCGAGAAGATTTTTCAGGAGATACAACCACATATTTTCCAATAAAAACCCCCTTCCGAAAATTCGGAAAGGGGTTTCTCAATTTTTATATCCTATTGTTTAAGATACCGGTTCCAGATTGGTATAACTTTCTACCGAAGGACAGGAGCAAATCAGATTTCTATCTCCGAAAGCGTTGTCAATTCTTCGCACAGGAACCCAATATTTCCACTCTTTAAGGTAAGGAAGCGGATAGGCTGCCTCTTTTGGAGAATACGGGTATGTCCATTCCAGATTGATAATACAATCTGCATTGTGTGGCGCATTTTTCAACAAGTTGTTCTCCTTATCAAATTTCCCGGATTCTACCTCCCGAATTTCTTCCCGGATTTTGATCATGGCATCGCAAAAACGATCTAACTCCTCTTTATCTTCACTTTCTGTAGGCTCAACCATTAATGTTCCTGCTACAGGGAAAGATACTGTCGGAGCATGGAATCCGAAATCAATCAGACGTTTTGCAATGTCTGCAACTTCAATTTCTGCCGTTTTCTTAAACTCACGACAATCCAGTATCATTTCATGCGCTACCGTATCGTTTTTACCGGTGTATAATACGTTGTAATGTCCCTGTAATCTTGATTTGATATAATTCGCATTCAGGATTGCATTTTCAGTTGATTTACGCAGACCTTTACTTCCCAACATCTTGATATATCCATAAGAAATCAACAGGATCAGGGCACTTCCCCAGGGAGCAGCAGAAATTGCATGAATAGCATTCTCTCCTCCTGATTTCACTATAACACTTCCCGGAAGGAAAGGTGCCAGATGTGCCGCAACTCCAATTGGTCCCATACCCGGTCCACCTCCACCGTGTGGTATAGCAAATGTCTTGTGCAGATTCAGGTGACAGACATCCGCACCGATATTACCCGGGTTTGTCAACCCTACCTGTGCATTCATATTGGCTCCATCCATATAAACCTGTCCACCATTTTCGTGAACAATGGAAGTGATCTCTCTGATTCCTTCCTCGAACACACCATGTGTAGAAGGATAGGTTACCATAAGAGCTCCTAACCGGTCTTTATATTGTTCTGCCTTAGCCCGTAAATCTTCTATATCAATATTCCCGTTTTCATCACAAGCTGTGACTACTACTTCAAATCCTGCCATTACGGCGGAAGCAGGGTTAGTTCCGTGTGCTGAAGAAGGAATCAGACATATTTTTCTGTCAAAGTTTCCATGTGATTCATGATAGGCTCGGATCACCATAAGTCCTGCGTACTCTCCCTGTGCACCAGAATTAGGTTGCAACGACATCGCTGCAAAACCAGTAGCTTCGCATAAATCAACTTCCAGTTGACGCAACATTTCATGATATCCCTCCACCTGATTTAAAGGTGCAAACGGGTGCAAATTAGCAAATGAAGGCCATGTTATCGGCATCAATTCTGACGCCGCATTTAACTTCATAGTACAAGATCCCAAAGGAATCATACTATGTACCAATGAAAGGTCTTTATTTTCCAATCGCTTCAGGTAGCGCATCATTTTTGATTCCGAATGATACGAATTAAACACTTCATGTGTAAGGAACGAATCCTCTCTTAAATGAAGTGAAGCAATTACCGTCTTATAGTTAATCTCCAGATTCTCATCTGTTTTTTCGCGCGCCAATTCTGCAAATACATACAACAAATCGCGAATATCTTCTTCCGTTGTCGGTTCACCAATACTCAACGTAAGTTGCTTATCATTTACTAAATAGCGGAAATTCATTCTGTTTGCCTCGGCAATACCTTTCAGCTGTTCTGTTGAAAGGCCGGAAGGTAATTCAATCCATAATGTGTCGAAGAACTGTTCTCCAAGAATTGTATATCCCATTCCGGTCAATTCTTTGGCAACAAAAGCAGTTTTTTGGTGGATATCCGTTGCTATCTCTTTCAATCCCTGTGGACCGTGATAGGTAACATACATTCCCGCCATTACAGCCAAAAGTGCCTGTGCAGTACAAATATTGGAGGTAGCTTTGTCACGTTTGATATGCTGCTCACGGGTTTGTAATGCCATGCGTAGAGCTACATTTCCATCCGTATCTTTAGATACACCGATTATTCTTCCCGGTATATGGCGTTTAAATTCTTCACGTGTTGCGAAATATGCCGCGTGTGGACCTCCATATCCCATAGGAACTCCGAATCGCTGTGTTGATCCTACCACTGCATCTGCACCCAACTCGCCCGGAGATTTCAAAAGAACCAAAGACATAATGTCTGCTGCCACCACTACTTTAACTCCGGCATTGTGCGATTCTTCAATAAACTTACCTATATTTTTAATTCGTCCGAATCCGTCAGGATACTGAATCAAAGCACCAAAAAATGTACTATCCGGAGTAAAAGATTCCGGATCTCCGAAAACCAACTCTATCCCCAGACACTCAGCCCGTCCGATGATAACGTCCTTGGTTTGTGGAAAAGCATATTCGGAAACAAAAAAGCGAACTCTTCCTTCTTTTACATCTGCACGTGAACGTGCATTGTAGAACATGATCATTGCTTCAGCTGCAGCCGTTGCCTCATCCAGTAACGAAGCGTTAGCAATCTCCATGCGTGTCAAATCCAACACCATCGTCTGAAAGTTCAACAATGCCTCAAGACGACCCTGTGAGATTTCAGCCTGGTACGGAGTATACGCTGTATACCATCCCGGATTCTCAAGAACATTTCTAAGAATCACAGAAGGAACTATTGTCTCATTATACCCCAAACCTATATACGACCTGAATATCCTGTTCTTCGCTGCAAGTTCTCCGATGTGCGCAAGATACTCCTGCTCTGTCATCGCCTTACTTGTATTCAGTTCACCTTTCAGCCGAATGTGTTCAGGAATGGTTTTACCGATCAATTCTTCAATGGAAGAAACTCCTACGGCCTGCAGCATCGCTTTCTGCTCTGCTTCATTTGACCCTACATGCCTTCTTAAAAATGTACTCATTGAGTGGGATTTTCGTGTATAAAAACTAAAGTGCAAATATAGCGAAAAAGCAAATGCACAAACTTTCTCATTTCAATAAATAATGCCTTATTTTGTGCTAACTTGTTGATTATTTTAACAACCTGTTTTTTGGTTCTGAAAAGTAATATACTCATTAGTTTCTCTGCGGCAATGCTGGCTTTGGGCATCGGCTCTCTTTACGAATACCCGAAAGCCATTACGTACAGTGTCTTCCTCTTCTTTGCCACTTTGTTTATTTATAATACACTCCGCTTTGTCAAGTATTACCTACATCCCGAATCGGCACAGGCTTTACTATATAAACAAAGTAAATTCATACATGCCTTTTTTGCATTGACAGGGCTCATGGGCTCAGTGCTTGTTTTCTTTACCGGAGGCTTTTTTTCAAGTACTTTTTTGTTTTGGGCAATTCTTTCAGGAGGAATTATCAGTTTACTTTATGTGATTCCTTTTATTCCTTACCATAACGGAAAAGCTGCTTTGCGGGATCTTCCATATAGCAAGCTCTTTCTGATAGGAATTGTTTGGTCTGTTATGACTTTTTTCCTTCCTGCCGCACACCATCCGGATCGCATCACACTTTTTCTCATCGGATTTCTCTATATTTTATCTGTAACCATTCCTTTTGATATCCGGGACTTGCCTTACGATAACCCCGAACAGAAAACACTTCCCCAAATACTGGGCTGGCGATTTTCTAAGATTCTATCCATCCTGTTGTGCGGATTATTTTTTGCCATATTGGCTAATCACTTCCCTCGATTTTATCTTTCTGTGTTCTTTTGGATCACAGTAGTCATTCATTTGCTTGTACTGGAGCTTGTACACCCACAACAACCTCATAACTTTTACGGTTACTTCGTTGACGGGTTAATTGCTTTGCTGGGAATCTTCCTATGGTATTCCTCCTAGTGACTCAACAATCCACAGTATAGCTTACTCCGTATGCTGTCTGTATTTAGATTCATTTTAGATAAACATCTAAAATTCGCTCAAGATTACATAACTTTGCAAAAAAGTTTGGCATGATTTCATCAATTGATCAGGATCTCGAGGAAAAAATCGTTTCTATTCTCAAAACGATATATGACCCTGAAATTCCTGTGGACATCTATGAACTCGGGTTGATTTATGAAGTTAAAATCGACGATAAGAAACAAGTTTCTATTGATATGACATTAACTTCTCCGAACTGTCCTGTAGCCGAAACAATGCCGAAAGAGGTTGAGGACAAGGTTGCCGCAATCGAAGAGGTTGAGTCCTGCACAGTACAAATCGTGTTTGATCCGCCATGGGACAAAGACATGATGAGTGAGGAAGCAAAGTTAGAATTGGGATTCCTGTAAGTTAATCCAACCATACTCTTTTTACCCGGGTAGAAAGGGAAGTAAGAATTTCATAAGGAATCGTCCCTGCCCATGCCGCCCAGTTATTGATACTGTGGTGGATTCCGAAAAGTTCTACTTCATCATTAATTGTCGCTTTTATTCCGGTTACATCCACAAAACACATATCCATACAAACGTTCCCAATTATAGGAGCCAGATTTCCCTGCAACCAGACACTCGCTTTTCCATTTCCGAAAACACGATGAATTCCGTCCGCATATCCAATGGGGAGTACAGCAACTTCCTGTTCCTTTATTGCTATATGTTCCCGGTTATACCCCAATGTTTCTCCCGGTTGTAATCTATTAATCTTCGAAATGTGCGTTTTCAGACTGATTGCCGGTTGCAATTCTGCTGATTTTCCAACACCAAACAGACCAATTCCCAGGCGAACCATATCAAAGTGTGCCTCAGGATAGTTAACAATCCCTGATGTGTTACAGATGTGTCTTTCCACTTTATAATTTAACGCAGACTGAATACGATTCGCATTTCTGACAAATCGTTCTATTTGCTTTTGGGTAAATGATCTGTCCGGATTATCTGACTCTGCCAGATGAGAATATACACTCTTCACACGAATTTCAGGTTGCGATTTACAATAGGTGATCATTTCTTCCAGTTCCTCTTCGACAAAACCTAAACGGTTCATCCCCGTTTCCAGTTTTATATGTACCGGGTAAGAAGACTTTTCATGAAGAATCAAGATTCTTGTGAATTCGTCCAGTTGTTTAACCGAAAAAACCGCCGGCTCCAGCCCGTATCTGATGATATCATCAAAAGCAGCAGGGTGTGTGTTCATAACCATAATAGGTAACTTAACCCCCGCTTTTCGTAATTCAACTCCTTCGTCTGCAAAAGCAACACCAAGATAATCTACTCCCTCATGCTCCAGAAAGTCTGCCATTTCTCTACTTCCCGAACCATATGAGGACGCTTTTACCATAACCATTAGTCGTGCACCATTGTGAATCAATCCTTTAAAATATCCCAGATTGTTTCGCAATGCACTTCTGTTAATCTCCAGATACGTCTGATGATGTTTCAATGAAAGCCGGTTAACCATAGGAGCCAACCCTGATTTATGACTTCCCTTAAAAAGAATTGTTGCATCCGTAATGGAAGTCAGAAGTTGCTCTGCTTCTTCCAGAGATAATAGACCTTCCCTATTCTGTTTGGAGCAGAGCATTAATACATCCGGACTATATCTTCCGACAAGTTCTCGGACCGCGTCAATATCCCCGCGGAACATTTCTCCAAACCCAAGCACAACAATCCGTTTGGATTCTCCGGCTATTTCTTTTTGGCGAACTAGCGCATATTCCAGCCCGTCCATATCCATATTGTAGGAATCATTAATCAGTATATTCCCATTTTTTCCGGCAACTGTCTCCATGCGCATGACAATTTCCGGAAGGGTGTTCAATTTCTCCTGCACCTGGTCGGGCGGGAAGTTCATTTCCCGTAACGTCAACAATGTTAGGATCAGATTGTCCAATTCCAATCGACCACTTAATCCTGTATAAAAGATTCCGTAATTCTCAACACACAGAACCGTTTTATTACCTGATTCTTCTATCGTAACTTCTTTCCGATTGGAATTTTTCAGATGTTCTCCACTAAAATGATAATCTGTACTAACAACACCTGAACAATTCAAAAACAAGCGTGATTTCTCCTGAAATTTTTGTTCCCTGCTTTCAAATCCATCATCATGTGCCTGTCCCAAAGCAGTAAATACGCCATCTGTTGGTTGGATCATTTCCTCCAGGTATTTCATCTCACCAATTGTTGAAATCCCGGCTTCAAAAATTCCCAGCGTATGCTCCTGCGTGATTTCAAGAACAGATAATGCGACCCCGATCTGCGAATTAAAACTCTTTGGACTGCGAACTACTTTAAACGTTTCTCTCAGGAAATGATAAAGCCATTCTTTCACAATTGTTTTTCCGGCACTTCCTGTAATTCCAATAACCGGTAAATCAAATTTTCTGCGATGAGAAATTGCCAGTTTCTGCAATGCTCTCAACACGTCAGGCACAACAAAAAAAACAGCTTTTTCTAATGCAGGAATCGGGTCTGTATTTGCCACAACAAAAGTGCGACAACCTTTTTCATAAGCCTCCCGGACAAAATCAATTCCGTTGCGTTTCCCTTTCAGACAGAAGAACAAAACACGATTCCCTTCTGTCAGGGAACGGGTATCAATACTGACCGAATGAATTTGCCCGGTTGCCTGCGGTATTTCCACACCCCAAACTTCAGCCAGATCTCTATAGGAATAATTCAGATTCAATGTTGTGGTGTCTTCATTTTATTAAAACAGCTTCTGCAAAGCGGTTCATATTCTTTTGTTGCCCCAAGATATACCTGATTCTCATCCATGGTCTTTCTATGTGAAAATTGAGCCAGATTTCCGCAAGACACACATATAGCATGGACTTTTGTGACGTATTCGGCAGCGGCCAATAAGTGTGGAATCGGACCAAAGGGTTTTCCTTTATAATCCATATCCAATCCGGCACATATCACACGAACACCATTTGCAGCAAGGGTATTACAAACATCCAGTAGTTGCATATCAAAAAACTGGGCTTCATCCACGCCTACTACTCGCTCGTTACTAACCCGTTCAAGGATTTCAGCGGAAGAACTTACAACGGCAGCAGGTATTCTTTCCCCTTTATGCGATACGACCTCTTCCTCCGCATACCGGTCATCTAATTTCGGCTTAAAAATAATTAGGCGCTGATTGGCGAATTGCGCCCTCCGCATACGTCGGATTAATTCTTCTGTTTTGCCTGAAAACATAGAACCGCAGACTACTTCAATCCAACCTAGTCGTTTACCACATTCGGGAAACTCTTCCAAAAACATATTTCTCTACTTTTTTAACAATCGACTACCAACAAGTTTTCCCCGTTTTCTGTTTTACCTCTCAATAAATCCCTAATTTGGTTAAAAAATTTGGTCTTTATACAATTCGGACCGAAATTTGCGTGTTATTAAATCAGGAACAAAAAACTAAAATACAAAAGTAGCGACAATGAGTGTATTTGGAAGCAATGAGGAGTTGGTTGATAAAATAAAAAGCCAGATCAGTACACTAAAGAGCTCTGCTCTCGAACCCAGAGAATTTGAAACTCTTTTGGAAAATACGCGAGAGTTGTATGAACGAATGCTCATATTACGTTATAAAGCATTTGAACAGCATACCGGCAAACAGGAAGAAAACCAAGCACCAATTGAACCGGAATCTTCTGCACCCGAACAGAAAGAGGTCGAAGAAGAGATCATTATTCCTCAGGTAGAAACTCCGGAAAAAGAAACAGAACCGTTTACTTTCTCTCTTTTCGAAGAAATCGAAGAGGAACAGACTAAAACAGAAAATACAGTTTCCGAAACTCCTGAAATCGAACCTGATTCTCAAGCAAAAGAACAGATAAGTAGGGACTCAAGGCAACCGGAGGCATTTCTTACAAATCAATCTCCTATCTCAGAATCCACAAAAGAGCCGGAATCTCTCCTTGAAAGACTCAGTGAACAAAGTAATTCCAATCGCCTTGCCGACAAATTAAAACTCACCCGAATTGATTCACTCGGCAGTACATTTACGCTTAACGACAGGATCCGTTTTTCACAAGGGTTATTTAGTGGAAACAATGAAGCATTCAGAAATGCAGTTCAGGAACTTGATAGTTGTGCCTCCCGTGACATTGCTATTGGTCTTCTCAAGAAATATGAAGCTGAATACAGCTGGGATATGGAAAGCAAGGATGTTGAACATTTTTACGAATTCGTAGAACGTTTATATGTATAAATTACTCCCACTACTACTTTTCTTTGTCTTTGTTGGCTATGGTCAGCAAATGGAAAAACGAGTGTTGGAAACACTTTGTTCCGAAGAACTGGGGGGAAGAGGTTATGTTGACGCTGGAGATAGTCTCGCGGCAGAATTTTTAGCCCGGGAATTTGAATCTTTAGGCTTACATCCTGTCGGCAAAAGCTTTTTTCAATCTTTCTCTTTTGATATAAACACCTTTCCCGGTACGCTTTCTGTTTCTATTAACGGCAAACCTCTGCAACCCGGAGTTGAATTTCTGATTGATCCTGCATCAGGAAGTGCTAAAGTCAGTTGCCAATCCAAACGATTTACCATACAGGAATTACTCTCCGGGGAATTAAAGGCTCACCTTGTTGATATTCGTGAGAAAAGACTGATCCCTGTGTTAGACCCATCCGGGGTTACCGATCGGGACACATTAGCAATGTTAAAACAAACAGCCATTGCTCTGGCTGATATCACACCTGTTGTCTTGTTATCGGATCACCTGAGTTGGTATCTGGCACAAAATCAGCTTCGAAACCCAGTTATTGAAATCAATACGACCAGCTACGAAGAAGGAAAAATTGAATTTGAAATCGAAGCAAGTTTCAAAAAGCATATTGCGCGAAATGTTATTGCTCAAATCCCTTCCAAAGGAAAAGCAAAACGAACTCTTGTTTTTACAGCTCATTATGATCACCTGGGGAAAATGGGACAAAAAACCTATTTTCCGGGAGCTAATGACAATGCATCGGGTACTACTATGCTACTTTCTATTGCCAGCCAACTCATAAAGAACAGGCAAGATAACACCCGTTACCTGTTTATTGCCTTTGCCGGAGAAGAAGTAGCTCTACTTGGTTCAAAGTATTTTGTTGAGCATCCTTTGATTAAGTTAAATACGATCGATTTTCTTATCAATCTGGATATATTAGGTGGTGCACAGGAAAATATTACCGTTGTCAATGGTAAAGAATTTCCTGATCAATTTAGCCTATTACAGGAAGCAAACATATCGGGAAAATATATTCCTGCTGTCAAAGCCCGCTCTTCATCTGCTAATAGTGATCACCATTGGTTCTATATAAATAATGTACCTTGTTTTTTCATCTACTCATCCGGTGATAACAAACATTATCATGTCCCTGAAGACAAAGCCGATCATATAGACATGAACTCTTTTATGAGCGTTCGTCAACTTCTTCTTGATTTTGTAAGCCGACTTTAAGTACAAGTGGTTACAGTTATTGTTCGTATATTTATATTTCATGTTTTAAACATCAAGGAACAGGAATGAAAGTAAAATTTGCGGGTGCAGCGAAAACAGTAACGGGAAGTAAACACATCATACAACTTTGGGATAATACCACCGTACTTTTAGATTATGGAATGTATCAGGGACTTGGAAAAGACACGTATTCTCTGAATGCAAGTGAGATTATCGATCCGAAAAAAGTAAATGCGCTAATCCTGTCGCATGCTCATATAGACCATTCCGGTCTGATTCCAAAATTTGTAAAAGACGGTTACGAAGGCAAAATATATTGTACACCTGCTACTTACGCATTATGTGAAATTATGCTTCGTGACAGTGCTTTCATTCAGGAGGCTGATGTGAGATACTCCAATAAAAGGAAAGGAAGAACCGGAAAAGAAGCCTATGAACCTCTCTACACATTAGCTGATGTAGATATTGCCCTCAATCAATTTGAAGTCATTGACACGCATGAAAAGTTTAACGTGGCCCCGGGAGTAGATGCCACTTTTATTCCCAATGGACATATTCTGGGCAGTGCTGCGGTTTATCTGGAAATAGATGAAATCAGTGAAAAATCAACGTTATTGTTTACAGGAGATATCGGACGTTTCAATACATCACTTATCAGGGATCCTGAATGTCCTCCTGCTGCAGATTATGTTATTTGCGAATCAACTTATGGTGATCGCTTACATAATCGTAGTGAGGATGCAGAGCAGGAATTGCTTGAAGCTGTTATCGATACACTCAAACGCAAACGGGGAAAACTTATCATTCCGGCATTTAGTCTGGGTAGAACACAGGAAATTGTATTTGCACTGAATAAACTTGACCTGTATGGACTTCTGCCGGATATTAAGATCTATGTAGACAGTCCCCTTGCGACAGATGCGACCAATATCACGCGCAACTTCAGCCATCTGCTTAACAGAGAAGTTCAACGGTTTGCAGCATCCAGGTCCGATGCATTCGGATTCCGAAAATTAACCTACATAAAACGTAAGGAAGACTCACAGGCGCTTAATTTCTCCAAAGAACCCTGCGTAATTATTTCTGCTTCGGGTATGGCGGACGCAGGAAGGGTAAAACACCATATATTTCACGGAATAGAAGATCCTTCGACAACACTTCTTTTTGTAGGATATGCAGAACCTATGTCGTTGGGCGGAAAACTTCAGCGAGGAGAAAAAGAAGTTACCATATTTGGAGAAACAAAAAAAGTAAAAGCAGAAATCCGGATGATCACTTCTCTCAGTGCGCATGGTGATTATAAAGAAATGATCCATTATTTATCCTATCAGCAACCGGATAAAATCAAAAAGCTGTTCCTGGTACACGGTGATTCTGATGCACAAACCTCCTTCAAAAAACACCTTGAAGAAACAGGTTTTTCCTCTATCTTCATTCCTGAGATGGGTGAAAGTTTCGAATTGTAAAATTACCCTAAAAAGGGTATTTCAAAATTGAAATAACACCCTGATATTTGTAATCATTCTAAATAAGGGTGAGATGAATATCGGAATATGCGTTGAAGACATTGTTATAGCGGGAGGAATAAAGCTTCTTCTCGACACCAATCCTTTGGCGGATAAGTATCCGGGAATCCCTCACATTTCGAGCCATATCTTATCTTCTGACAAAGCTGATTGCGATTTTGTGATTTGCTGCGAGAAGAATGCAGATCATCAATGTGTATCCATTGACCGCAAAAAACTGGTTTTACTTCTGGGAGATGAATCTGTAGAACAAATCCCACAACGGGTGAAAGAGAACTTTGGAGCGATTCTTCTTAAAAAGGAGTTACAATCCAATCTTATAGTAGCTGTTTATAACCTTTGGGAAGAAAACAGGTATTTCTCACCCGGAATTACTGTTTCTCTGATTGCTAATACCAATGCTCTATCTGCCGCTCTATCTGAACGCGAGTATCAAATAGCGCGACTTATTAATAAGGGGCTGAAATCCTCCGAAATAGCGGAGAAACTTTTCCTGAGTATTACAACTGTCGCGACTCACCGTAAAAACATCTTCAAAAAGCTGGATGTTCACTCCGCGGAACAACTCAGAGGCCTTTTTGAAAAAGAGGGTATGTAATATACCCTTTGTTTTACCCTTCTCTCCTCTTTTTCATGAGTTTTTACAGCACTACATTTGCACTGTTTAAATTTAGTCTAAATAAAAATTAACATGAAAAAATCAATATTCTCTCTCATTTTACTTGCATCAACGCAGGTAATGGCTCAACAAAATGAGTCCGTCAGCATGGGGGCAGGCTATGCCAATCATATCTGGTACAGTCTTGAAAACGGCGAGACAGCAACATCAGCTAAAGATAACTGGCACCTTGCATTTCAGGTAAGTCCTTACGGTGTTTCTATCCGAAATAACCGATCTGTAGATATGGAAGTATGGAAGTATCCCTCTCAGGGAACTGCAGATTGGGCAACTTTGGATACAACAGGGATGTCAGCTACATGGAGTGCTGTATATAACTCAGATTCAGATTGGGAGACCGGTGCATTCAACCAGCTTCCTTCAGGTAGTTACAGCTACGGATGGGGATCATACAATACCGTTAGTCACGCTGTAGAAGGAGATCAGTTGTATGTAATTAAATTACCGGATGACTCCTACAGAAAAGTATGGTTTGTAAGTCGCATTTCCGGCGAATACATATTCAAGATAGCTACACTCGATAATACAACAGATGTTGAAAAAACATTCTCCAACACATCCGGTGTAGCTGATAATGCATTGTTTGGATATTATGACATCATCAATGATCAGTTCGTGAACCGTGAGGCAGATGCATCCAACTGGGATTTTGTTTTCATGCAGTATAATGCAGAAATTTATGGTGCTTATGGAAACCAGCAAGTAGCAGGAGTTTTACAACACCCTGATGTAGAAGTTGCACGTGTTGATCTGGACAACCCCGGGGATTCTTATGATGCTTCTTCACTTGTATATGTAACTGAAGTAAATGCTATTGGTTATGACTGGAAATCTTTGAATTACCAAACTTACCAATGGGAGATTCCTGATACGATCCTGTACGTTATCAAAGCTCAAAACGGAGACTACTGGGAATTACAATTTACTGATTTCGGAGGGAATGCAAATGGGAACATCAGCTTCACGAAACGTAAAGTCGGTTCGGCTTCTATCGGAGAAAATGAAGAAGGTTTCTTCTCGATCTACCCTAACCCTGCATCCGGGTTTGTTACACTAACTCATGATAATTCCGAAGCATTTAACGTTTCCATCTATAGTACTTCCGGACAATTGAAAAAATCTGAGCACATCGAAGGAGGATCAGGGCTGAATACAACTACAATTTCCCTCGACGGGCTGGAAGCAGGAATCTATTTTGTGAATATTATAGCGAACAATCAAATACGTTACAATACTAAATTAATCGTCAGATAATGAAACTATTAAATACAGTATTAGTAGTTGCGATGAGTGCAGGAATATTTTATTCCTGCACTACGTCGTCTAAGGAAGAGCAAAAGACTCCACAGACTGAATCAGAAGAAATTACGGATCAGGGACCTCGTATCGTCTCTCTTCATGCTTCAGCTTCTGAAATCATTTCTGCACTAGGTTGTGAAGAAGACCTTGTGGGAACGGATATTACTTCTATTTATCCGGAAAGTGTAAAGAAGATCACTAAATTAGGTCATATCAGTGGTATTACCGCACAGGGAATTCTCTCTCTTAAACCAACATTAGTAGTTGTTCATAAAGACGAACTTTCCTCACAACTTGAGAAACAACTTCAGGAAGTTGGTGTTCAAATTGAAAAAATCGAACAAAACTATACACCTGAAGGAACGGTACGGTTAATTTCTTCTTTGGGTGAAACACTTAACCGAAAGCAGGAAGCTGAAGAGTTGATTGCAGCATTCAATAAGGAAATGGATGACCTGACAGTTACTCCTTCCAGTAAAAAAGTAGTTTTCATCTACGCTCGCGGTGCAGGAACACTTATGGTCGCGGGAAAAGGTACTCCCATGGATGCATTGATTCAATTGGCCGGTGCCCAAAATCCATGTTCAGATTTTAAGGATTTTAAACCACTCACCTCAGAATCGCTGGTAAAAGCGAATCCTGATGTGTTGTTCTTTTTTACTTCGGGAATTGAAAGCATGGGAGGACTGGAAAGTTTATCTCAAATTCCGGGATACAACCTTATCAACGCCGGAAAGAAAGGGCATGTTATCTCTATGGAAGGTTCACTCGTAAGTTCTTTTGGTCCCCGATTACCAAAAGCAATCCTTGAATTAAGTAACAAACTATCCGCTGTTCAATGACAGGAAAACGATCAAATAGTATTTGGTACGTATCACTCGCTGTGATTTGGTTCGTTATTCTTTGGTTCGGATTAACATCCGGGTCATTCGAAATCGGATCCGGTGACTTATGGAATATCCTTCAGTATAAGCTTGGTTTTGCAGAGCTGAAACTTGACAACCTGAGTGTATCGGTCCTGACCCAGATTCGTATTCCACGGGTTATTCTGGCGGCAATTGTCGGGGCATCCCTTTCCATTGCAGGAGCAGGATTACAGGGGTTATTCCGTAACCCGTTAGCTGATCCGGGACTTATCGGGGTATCAACAGGGGCTTCAGCATTTGCCGCATTTGCAATTGTACTGGGTATTCCTGCACTATTTTCGGTATCCTGGTTAAACATGTTTGCTCTGAATGTATTTACCTTTATCGGAGCACTCGTAGTTATGTTCCTTGCGATCATGATTGCCCACTCCAGAGGTAATACGTTACTGACAACTTTGCTGCTTACCGGGATCGCGCTTAATGCGCTGGGAGCATCAGTAACCGGATTGTTGACATTCCTTTCCGAAGATGAACAATTACGCAATATCTCTTTCTGGATGCTCGGAAGTCTCGGGGGAGCCAATTGGACAACAACGCTGGTTCTGGCCATCATTAATGTTCCGGTCATTATTCTGCTGCTTACCCGCGGAAAAGTACTGAATGCGCTTTCTTTAGGAGAGGAAAACGCCGGTTATCTGGGAGTAAATGTGCGAAGAGAAAAATCCATCATTATTATTCTCAGCTCACTTCTGGTAAGTACATGTGTCAGTCTGACAGGAGTTATAGGTTTCGTCGGGTTGGTCGTACCGCATGTAATACGGCTCTTAAAAGGAGGTGACAATAAATTTATTTTGTTCAACTCCATTATTGTTGGTTCAGGATTTCTGATTCTGGCAGACACGATAAGCCGAACGATAATTATTCCACAGGAATTGCCTATTGGTATCATTACCTCTCTGGCAGGAGCTCCAGTATTCCTTTATATCATCATTAAAAACAAACAAAAAGCGGGGGTATGATTCGTTTAGACAACATATCATTACAGCTTAACAGAAAAACACTGCTTCAGGATATTTCTACTTCCTTTATGCCAGGAGAACACACGGTTATCCTTGGTCCAAACGGAGCCGGAAAGTCTACTTTACTAAGAGTTGCTGCACTTGGAATACAACCTACTAGCGGAAGCATCAGTTATCCGGAAGTAGATATTTCATCACAGGCTCAACTTTCAAAAGTACGCACATTCCTGACGCAGCAAAGTATGTTCAACAGCGAACTGACCGTCCGGGAACTGGTTTTCATGGGTCGTTATCCTTATTATCACCGTACGCCCGACGCAACAGATATCGAAATTGTTGAGAATGCCTTACAACGGTTTAGTATTAAACATCTATCCGAACAAAAACTTCAGTTTCTTTCGGGAGGAGAATTGCAACGCACACACCTTGCCCGTGTATATGTACAACTTTTCACTGATGAGCAGATCAGTTCTATCCGCAACAAATTCCTGTTCATGGATGAACCTGTAAATAATCTGGATATAAAACACCAGGAAGAACTCATTACACTGGCAACAGAACTTACTGAAAATGGAGTTGGTGTCGTTAGTGTTCTTCACGATATTAATATGGCACTTCATACCGCCGACAAATTAATTCTACTCAAAAAAGGCTTACTCACGTGGGAATTAACCCCAACAGAGATTACCGAAAATATTCTGGAAGATCTTTATGAACTTCCTTTTGAACAAACAGGAGATCTGATCTTTTCACCTAAAAGAATCCGGTCAAAAATTTATCAACTTTTGTAAATATTAAAAAATGGAAACACAGCAAATCAGTTTGAAAGAGCGTTGGAATGCGCTACAGCAAACAAATCCACACCTAAGAATTCGCAATGCTGCAAATGAGCTAGGAGTAAGTGAGGCAGAGCTTCTTGCTACGAGGTCCGGAGAGGGAGTTACGCGTCTTCGTCCCGAATTCAAAGAATTACTCTCACAAGTTGAGACACTTGGCTATGCAAATGCCATCACAAGAAACGACAGTATTGTACACGAAAGAAAAGGAGTGTATCAGAACTTCACATGGTCTCCCCACGCAGCACTTTTCGTTGGAGAAGACATTGACAACCGTTTGTTTCCTTCTTGCTGGAGAAGTGCTTTCTCTGTGACAGAAGGTGAAGGAGATAAAATCCGGAGAAGTATTCAATTGTTTGACAACCAGGGAACAGCTGTACACAAAATTTACCTGACATCCCAATCAGATGTAGCTGCTTTTGAAAAAATAACTGCTGATTTTAAAAGTGAAAATCAGGAGCAAACAGAAGTAGTAGATGCTTTCAAAAAACCGGTTCATCCAGCTGAGACACGTGATGCAGAACCTGATTATGAGCAGTTCAAACAGGAGTGGATCGATCTTAAGGACACACACAATTTCTTCGGAATGATCAACCGTCATAAGCTACATCGTATCGAGGCCCTTGAAAATGCTCCTTCTGCTCATTTCGCAAAAAAAGAAGGAAATGACATTCTTCGCAAAGCACTTGTTTCTGCCAGTCAGTCAGAACTTCCTATTATGGTATTTGTAGGAAACAGAGGTGCAATAGGTATTCATACAGGTCCGGTTAAAAAAATTGTCGATCACAACGAATGGCTTAACGTTCTTGATCCTGAGTTTAATCTCCATATCAAAGAGCAGGATATCGACCAGTCATGGGTAGTTCGAAAACCTACTGAAGACGGAGAGGTTACTTCTATTGAATGTTTTGACAAAGACGGAGAGCTAATCATCACCCTCTTCGGAAAACGCAAACCGGGAATTCCTGAAATGGAGGAATGGAGACAGCTGGTTGCTTCTATTCAAAATTAATCCCTTGAAATGATAAAACAGGCTTTCATATACTTTTCATTACTTGTTACCGGGAGTGTTTATTCCCAACATGTGGATATGCATATTATAGGGCTTCCGGATTCTGTTGAGGTTCCGGGAGCTCGTGTGCATATCCTTGACAGCAACGGAGAAGTGGTTTACCGGACTTCTTCCAACTTCCAGGGAATCGCACGTATTCAGGGAGTGAGCCTTTCCTCAGTAACACGGATGGAAATAAGCAGTATGGGCTACAAAACAATAGTGCAGGAGATGAAAGGACAATCATCATTTCCTGCACGTATTCTATTACAACCTGAACATAAAGTACTTAATCAGGTTGTGGTTACCGCTTCACACGGAGCGTCTAATCAAAAAGAATCTGCCTACTCTTCTAAAATTATTACTGCAGAAAAAATCAGTGCCATGGGTGCTGTTTCGTTGAATGACGTACTTACGAACGAAGTAAATATTCAATTGCAACAAGACAATGTTCTGGGTACAGGTATTAAACTTCAGGGAACCGGAGGTCAAAATGTGAAAATTCTGATAGACGGAGTACCTGTTATCGGACGACTGGACGGAAATATCGACCTGAGTCAGATTAACCTGAGCAATGTGGAACGAATAGAAATTATTGAAGGTCCGCTTTCCGTGAACTATGGAAGTGATGCTTTGGCCGGAACCATTAATATTATCACCAAAAAGACCGTAAAAGCCTCCTGGCAAATTGAAGGTCAAACCTTTTATGAAAGTGTAGGACAATATAACGCCGATTTGCGAATTGGAAAGCGGTTCGGGCATCATATGGTTGCCGTCCGTGGAGGAAGGTACTTTTTTGATGGTTGGTCTCCCGATGATAAATTCTGGGCTTACCCTCATAAAACTCCTGCCGACACAACACGTACCCACTTGTGGAATCCCAAAGAACAGTATTTCGGAGGTCTCGATTACAGATATATCCGAAACAACTGGAGCCTCCGTATTAACTACGAAGGATATTTTGAAAAAATGACAAACCGGGGAGCTCCTCAGAAACCTTATCTCAATCGGGCTTTTGATGATGAATATCTTACCAATCGTCATACCGTTTCAGGAAACTTATCTATCAAACCTTCTGTAAACTGGACAGGAAATATTCTTCTTTCCGGAGCTTTCTATGAAAGAAATAAAAATACGTATTTGACGGATCTTACCAATTTGGAAAGAGAATGGTTGAATAATCCGCAGATGCAGGATACAACAGGTTACAAACAAGTGATGAGCCGCGGGAATTTCATCCGCAAAAAAGACTCTTCCACGGTAAGTCTGGAAATTGGTTATGAAGCTTCTTTAGAAGCTATGCAGGGAAAACGTATTGAAGCAAGCCAACAGAGTATGTTTTATGCAGATCTGTTCAGTACTCTGGAATGGCGACCTATCAAACAAATCCTTGTAAAACCGGGAGTGCGATATGGTTATAACTCAGCATACGCCACTATTCCTATTCCTTCCATTCACACCAAGTTCACCCTTCAAAGCTGGACACTTCGCGCCTCCTATGCCCGTGGTTTCAGAGCTCCGAGTATAAAAGAGTTATATTTTGAATTCATAGATATCAATCACAATATCATAGGAAACGCCGATCTAAAAGCCGAACAATCCAATAATTTCCAGCTGAACATTTCAAAAGGGTTTCAGTTTAAAAAACGGGAACTGGATCTCGAACTGAAAACCTTCTATAACGATATCAGGAACCAAATCACACTTCAGGTTACCGAAGGAACGATGGAATACAGTTACTTCAATCTGGCGCGTTCACAAACAACCGGTGTAAATTTCTCAGTAGAATACGGTGGCGATAATGTACGTGCTTCTTTGGGAGGTTCTCTTCTTGCTTACAAAATTGAAAGCCCGGAATATGTTTATCCTGAATTCCTGATGTATCCCGAAGCACGTGCATCTATACAATACAACTGGAAGTTGACAGGGCTTTCGTTTGGTTTATTTTACAAATACAACGGAAGACAACCCAGTTACTTCATTGATGCAGAAGGTACTACTTCACTGGGACAAACGGAGGACTATCACATGATGGATATCTCCGTAAGCAGAAGTTTTATAAAAAAACAACTGACTGTGAGTTTAGGGTTAAAAAACTTGTTTGACGTCAAACAGGTTAACCGCACCGGAGGAACCGGTACCGCACACGCAAGTGCTGTTTCTGCCAACAATATTGCACGGGGTAGAAGTGTCTTCCTGAGCTTACGCTATAATTTCCAAATTAACAGCAAGAAAAATGGAACTACGAACTAATTACTTGTTACATCTCTTTTTGATTTTCTCCGGTATTTTTCTTTCCTCATGTTTGAAAGAGTATCCGGTTCCTGTATCCGGAAACAGTGCGATAAGTGAAACTGTTACAGTAGAAATGGGAGAAACCTATAAAAATCAGATTTATTATGATCTGGAAGAAAATGTCATTGTGGATATTAAAGACAAAGATGCCTGGGATGTAGCTTTAACCTGTTCGGATACATCCCATCATTTATTGTTAAACAGTGCTAAAATAATGGGAGCTGTTCATCTGGAAAATGCCACACTTCAAAGTAGTGTTTCAACATCAGGGCACGAATGGGAATATGAATCCCCGGAAGGATATTATGCTCAAAGCCCCTTGTATAACTGGGATACCAAAGGCGGAATCTACCTTGTTGATGCCGGACTGAATTATTTGGGACAACATCAGGGATATTATAAAATGCAGGCTGAACTCGTTGAAAACGGTGTTAGAATTCGTTGGATGAAAACCGGAGAAACAGAAGAACACGAATTTATACTGCAAAAGGATCCTGCCTATAACTCAGTTGGTTTAAGTTTTATTCATTCCGGTTTTGTTGAAACAGAGCCGCCTGCGGATTCGTGGGATCTGAAATTCAGTGTATATACTCACATCTTTGAAGGGCACATGCCTTATTCTGTCGTTGGCGCACTGGTAAACCCCAATAAATCATTTGCTTTAAAAACAGAAAATCCGTTTTCTGAAACCGACTTTAACACATTGCAGGGTGTAACATTAAAAAGTGAACTGAATACAATAGGATACGACTGGAAAGAATTCAATTTTGACCAGAGTCTTTATGAGGTATATTCACACTTCACCTACTTGATCCGAACCCGGAATGAAATGGCATTTAAATTGCGGTTTGTTGACTTCTATAGTCCTGATGGTATTAAAGGTTATCCGACTTTTGAGCTGGAAAGTTTGTAAGTCATCCGTATTCTGAGTAAATTCCGTTTATGGGAAAAGTTACTCAATTTATAATTTCGGTAGGAGGTACTTTACTTCTGGGGAGTTTACCTTCTGTTTTTACCTTTGATTCTATTGACACGTGGTATGCAGGGCTTGCCAAACCTGTTTTCACACCTCCTAACTGGTTATTTGGGCCGGCGTGGACGATACTTTTCATCCTAATGGGTACTGCTCATTACCTTGTGTGGTCAAGACATGGAATAAAGGCTACCTGGAGCTTTTACCCCCAAATGGTGTTGAATATGCTGTGGACCTTCCTGTTCTTCGGTTTACAGGCTCCCTTTCCCGCATTACTTGAAATACTTCTTCTCATTTTCGCTATTAGTATTATGCTACTTTCCTTCGGTCGTAAAGAAAAGAGTACCCGATGGCTTTTAGCTCCGTATCTTCTGTGGGTTCTATTTGCAACGGCATTAAATACCAGTATCTGGTTACTAAACCGCTGACACACGATGCTCAGTCCGCAATTTTTCGTAGGTTTGGGCAGTAAATGTAATTAGTAACCCTTTTAATGTAACGATTCTATGTTCGGAGCCTTTGGTATTTTAATCATCCTTTTTATACTTGCGATTAGTATTCTTGTAGCTGTTCTATACTTGTTGACACTGAGCAATACCCTCAAAGAAGTTTCTCCCGAAAATCGACTTGTCCCCTATAACAATGTATGGCTCATGTTTATTCCACTGTTTAATGTTTTTTATGCTTTCTATCTCTACCCCAAACTATGTGATTCTATCAAAACTGAATTTGAAGCCAGAGGAATAGAAGAAAAAGGCGATTATGGGAAAACAATCGGACTGATTCTGGCCAGTACAAATATTATTGCATTTATTCCGAAGGTCCAAGACTATATCCAACTTGTATCTTTAGTTCTCTTAATTGTTTTCTGGGTAAAAATATCCGGATATAAAAACAAGCTCATCAATACACCAAAGGGGATTGACATGATTGGAAAGGATTTAGACGACTAAAATATGGAAGAAAAGAAAAAAGAGCAGTTGGGCTTATTAGCCCAGTTAGTAAAACTCGCCAACGCCGATCACGAGATAAAAGAAATCGAATTTCAGTTTATTATGTCTATTGCTGCACAGATGGGCGTAACTCCGGAGGAATTCAGATCAATTTTTGATACGTATGCTGAACATACTCCACCTAAACTGGAAGGGGATCGCATCGTACAATTTCATAGGCTGGTTTTGTTAATGAATGTTGATACTGAAATCACACAGGAAGAGTTAACAAAAATCCGTAAAATGGGAATGATGATGGGGTTAAACACTCAGGCTATTGAGACCGTACTGAACGAAATGCACCAATACCCGAACAAAGTTGTTCCACCGGATCGTCTGATCGAAATTTTCTCGCTTTACCATAACTAACAACTATGGATGTAGAAACGCTTCGCAACTATTGTCTAAGCAAACCCCATGTCGAGGAATCTTTTCCTTTCGACGAGAATACACTTGTTTTTAAAATTGGGGGGAAGCTATTTGCCCTGATCTCATTAAAAAATAATTCCTCTGTGAACCTGAAGTGTGATCCTGAAAAAGCTATTGAGCTTCGGGAAGCCTATCACGCAGTGCAACCGGGATACCACATGAATAAAAAACATTGGAATACGGTTCACTTTCATGAAGATCTGGAAGATAAAATCATCTTTGAACTAATCGATCATTCTTACGAGTTAATTGTAAAAGGATTGCCAAAAAAAGTACGCACAGAGTTACATTTAACATAACTATCTGTCTGCGTGCGGATGTGCATTTTTCTTACCTTTACCCCCTATGTGCGGAATAGCAGGATACATTGATTTTAACTGTCAGTCTGACCCGGTCATTCTTGACAAGATGACGGATAGTCTTATTCACAGAGGCCCTGACGGTAGAGGAACAGAACGATTTACTACAGATTCTGCAACTATTGGTTTGGGGCATCGTCGCCTGGCCATTATTGATCTTTCCGAGCACGGTAAACAACCAATGCGATTTCAGGAGTGGTGGATTTGTTTCAATGGAGAAATATACAACTATGCAGAAATAAAAGCCGAACTGGTAGTACTTGGTCATACTTTTCGAAGTAACTCGGATACGGAAATGATTCTTCACGCCTACGCTCAGTGGGGAGAACAATGTGTTTCGAAGTTTATCGGGATGTTCGCGTTTGTTATTATCAACCTAGAAAAACAGAGTGTGTTTTGCGCACGCGACCGGGCAGGTGTAAAACCCTTTTTCTATTATTTTCATGAGGGGTTGTTTCTGTTTGCCTCTGAGTTAAAGGCTTTTCATGCACATCCTCAGTTCAGGAAAAAAATTAATCCGTCAGCTGTTCAGGCGTTTCTGCAATACGGAAATGTTCCGACACCTCACTGTATTTTCCAGAATGCTAATAAATTATCTCCCGGTCATACGTTAACTTTCAGCTATAGCGTACAACCGGAACGACTTCCTGCTCCCGTTCAGTACTGGAATGTCTACGATGCTTACAACCAGCCCAAACAGAATATTTCTTTTGACGAAGCAAAAACGGAAACGGAAAAAATCATGCAATCCGCTTTTAATTACAGAATGGTTGCCGATGTTCCCGTAGGTATATTCTTAAGTGGCGGGTATGACAGCACCTCGGTTACTGCCCTGTTACAGAAAGACCGGACAGAAAAACTAAAAACATTTACGATTGGTGTTCCCGATATTGGTCTCAATGAAGCTCCTTATGCCAAAGATATTGCAGCTCACCTCGGAACAGATCATACAGAAATCAATTGTACGCAAAAAGAGGCGCTTGAATTCATTCACGATCTGCCTTTTTATTACGATGAACCTTACGCAGACAGCAGTGCTATTCCTACTATGCTCGTCAGTAAAATGGCCCGAAAAGAAGTAACAGTTGCCTTGAGCGCTGACGCAGGAGATGAAATTTTTGCGGGATATAACCGATATGACTACCTGATGCGTTATGGAAAAAAACTGGAAAAGATTCCTTCTCTGGCACGCAAAACTATTGCGGGTCTGATGGACATTATTCCTGCCAATTCTCTTCCGATCGTTCGGAATAAATACAATTTTCACAACCGCTACGAGAAACTGAAAGGATTATTACGCAATCCGTCCTCAGAGAATATTATGCTTAGTCTGAGTCAACAGTTTACAGACCAACAGGTAGGGAATTTTTTTGGTAAAGCTCCTGAATTGGCAGAAACGTGGTACTCCAGTAAAGAGTTGCAAGCTGAGTTTTTCAGTCCTTTGACCTATATGATGGCTATTGACTACCAAACGTACCTACTCGATGATATTCTGCAAAAAGTAGACCGGGCAACGATGTCCGCCAGTCTCGAAGGACGTGAACCTTTTCTTGATCACCGGATTATTGAATGGGCGGCTACTTTACCAGATGCTTATAAATACAAAGACGGTGAGAAGAAATTCATACTGAAAGAAATTGTTCATCAATACGTCCCAAAAGCACTGCTGGACCGTCCGAAAATGGGATTTGCTATTCCATTGGCACATTGGCTGGTAAATGATCTGCGTGAAATCGTCGAAGAGCACATCAATCAGGAACGGATTACCTCTGACGGAATATTAAACTGGAAAGAAGTCCGGCAAATTAAGGACAAGTTTTATTCCGGAAAAAAAGAATACGATGTGAAGCTTTGGTACCTGCTGATGTTCCAGATGTGGATGAAAAAATGGAACGCTTAACGTACTACCACCAAACGGTTACGGGGCACTTTAACACGCATCACCCCAAATGCTACTAGCACTTCGCTTTCACCAATTTCTATAACAGAACCCACTTCTTTATTGGTTTCGATCTTCACCCTTGAGCCAATAACAAGCGGAATTTCCTGCTCTTTTGCCTTTGCCTTACGCGGTTTACGGAATGTCTTAGCCGCCAGTTCAGCTTCTTTTTTCAGACGTTCAGCTTCCTGAATTTCCAGAATTTTCGTTTTCTCAACCGCTAGGTAATGAACCACCTCATCCAGTAAAGGCTTGTTGATGTTTTTTGTGTTTTTACCTACTTTAAAGCGATCAATAAAACTCCTCATCTTTTTTCCAAGTCCGAGGTATTTATTATTCTTTTCAATCAACTCAGCCTGTGAGCGGAGTCTTTCCTGGTATTTCTCTTTACTTTCTTCAAATTTCTGTTTTGCCTGTCTCGCTTCTTTTTCCGCTTTTATGCTCTCATTATTCAGTCGCTCATACTGACCTTTT
Source organism: Wandonia sp. (assembly GCF_984588085.1). Classification (NCBI taxonomy): domain Bacteria; kingdom Pseudomonadati; phylum Bacteroidota; class Flavobacteriia; order Flavobacteriales; family Crocinitomicaceae; genus Wandonia; species Wandonia sp. Next base: position 9,873 of record NZ_CFIGVI010000001.1, on the reverse strand, counting down.
TCTTTCTGAAGTGCCGAAATCATTTTGTCCATCTGTACTTTCTTATCGTCCAGTCGTGACTTTGCATCCTCGATCAGCTCTGACGGGATTCCGTTGATCTGTGCAACCTCAAAAGTAAAGGAACTTCCCGGCTGCCCGGTTGACAACTGGAATAACGGCTCCAGCGTTCTGGTATCAAAAAGCATACAACCGTTCACTGCGTTTCTCAACTGTGCGGCTTTAAGCTTGATATTATTGTAGTGGGTCGTAATCACCCCAAAACTCTTTTTGTTGTATAAGGTCTCAAAAAAGACTTCTGCCAGTGCTCCTCCTAACTCGGGATCAGATCCCGTACCAAATTCATCCAGCAACAGCAGGGTTCTTTTATTGGCTACTTCAAGAAAGTGCTTCATTCGTTTCAATCGGTAGCTATACGTACTTAACTGGTTTACAATAGACTGGTTATCTCCAATATCAGTAAGTACCTCCTGAAAAAAGCTCATTCGCGAATTCGGGTGAACCGGAATCAACAAGCCGGATTGAAACATAACCTGCAGTAGTCCGACCGTTTTCAAGGTTATACTTTTTCCTCCTGCATTTGGCCCTGAAATTACCAGCATACGACTAAACCGATCCATTTCCAACGACTGCGGAATTGTTTTCATGCGGGTAGCCTGATTGGACTGGAACAAAAGCGGATGATACGCATCAATAAGCTCTATACGCTGGTCATCAGCAAAACCGGGTAAGTTAGCATCCAAAGACAAGGCGTGCCGGGCTTTGGCATTGATAAAATCGAATCGCACCAGTACTTTTTGATAATTCTCAATCAATTCGACGTGCTCTGAAATCTCCGCCGTGAGCACTTTCAGAATCCGGAAAATCTCTTTGCGTTCATCATCAATCAACATTTCCAGTTCATTGTTTAACGGAACGTTGATATGTGGTTCTATATACGTTAGACCTCCTGTTTTCGATGATCCCAAGACAATTCCCGGGATCTCCCGTTTGTGGGAACTGATAATTGCAAGAACACGACGTTCGCTGAGGAACCCTTCTTTTGTATCACTCAGAATTCCCATTTTCGAAAGCCGGCGAACTTCTTTATCAAAATTTTTATTGATTTTATTCCGCACACTGGCGATTTCCTGACGAATACGCGCCAATTCAGGGGAAGCATCATCTTTTACTTTCCCTCTTTTATCAAAAACTTTGTCTATTGCATTGGTTATGTCTCTCGTAAAGTGAACGATCTTAAGTAAATGACTGAGGTACGGATAATCCTCCTCGCGTTTATTGAAAAAGTAAATCAGGTCGTTCACCAACATCGAGGCTCTGTATATACGTACAAAACCTTCCTGTTGTATTACCGAGTTTTTAATCTTCAGCAGTTTTATTTCTGCCTGCAATTCATCAAATTCAATATGCGGGAACGTCTCTCCTCTTCGTTTAACCTGCGTCAGCTCTTCTGCACAATACAATTCCTGCCGACACCTGTTCTCACTTTGAAGAGGGACAAGTTCCAACATACGTTTTCGGGCAGTTTTACTGATACACAACTCCGAAAGCTGTTCCCGGATCAGGTTAAATTCAAGGTCTTTTATCGTTTGTTCATCAAAAAACTGCATACGGAATCAGTCAATTTGTATTTCGCGGGCAATAATCCGTTCCTCACAACCCGCCGTGACGATCTGTCGAACCAGATATTTTCCCTTTTTATACTTTACTTCGGGGTTTGGTTCTCTGGAAACACTTCCGTTACCCAGATCCCACTCAACAGTCACGGCATTTTCAGCCCTGTTCAAAAAGTTCACTTTTTCTCCTTTTATTACAACATCAAAGCCACCTCTCAAAGGGGAGTTGTTATAGATAATCCGCCACATATTCGGATTGTTCAAGACCACCTGCGAAGCCATTAGCTGAAGGATTTCGGCAGAATACACATCTGATGATCCGGTATACGTGGAACCGTAAGGCGATTCACCAAAGATTGTTGCATAAAATGTCGCTGCCGCAAGATACGATCCGAGGGGATTTGGGTGAAAGTTATCCGGGTCATACAAATCCAGTCCCGGATAATTCTTACGCACCTGTTTCCATACTTCTCCTACGGGTGCAATACGTGCATTCAGAATGTCAGCAAAACGAAAATAGGTGCTTTGAATGCGCTCCTGCATAGATTCATAGGTATTGATTTCTTTCCACTGGCTGTTCCCGTTCTTATAGCCCCATGTCATATACAGGATAAGCTCTGTACATTCGTTATTCGCATGAATACTATCCACCAACTGTTTGGCATACGGTAAACTGATCTTATCCACCTTACTTTCCGGTTGTGCCGGTGTATTGCTCAATTCCTGTAGTACGACGTAATCCCACTTTTTCTTTTTGATTGTCTCATAGGTTTCTGCACGACCTGCGTGGTACTCCAGTGATTTCCCACCTTCCGTAATCCGCTCCACATGAAGCAGTTTATCCTTGGAAACTGCGATTCCCTGAACCATATCCGGCATATTATTCATAAACGTAAAACTGTTTCCGATAAATAATACATTGAGTGTGTCTCTTCCGGAAACAGCAGACACAAATAACAGGGAAACAAACAGGAACAGGATGTTCTTCATAGTACTCACTAAATTTTACTACAAAATTAAGCTACATTTTATCAATGTAACCATCAACTGTGAAAAATGCTCAAAAATTATGCCTGAAATTTTATGGTGGATATACTCTACCTGTAGATGTATGGCTATATTTGCAGCGCGTTCTTTGCCCCTTTTTTTGATCGGATGTACCAAGTACAACAGGGAATCGTGTGAGATTCACGAACTGTCGCGCAACTGTATGTAACCGTAAGGTAGTAACAATAAGAGTCACTTTTTGTCAGGGACAATTGGGAAGGCTGATACTACTGTGTTACAAGTCAGGATACCTGTTCCGGTCGGTAAGACATTGCTTTCGCGGTATAGAGCATAAGGTCAAAGTATATCCCTACTGAGGGGTATTTCCTCCTTTCTGTGTATCCGATTGTCGTTGTCTTTAAACACGAATAATTAGTAACAAACACAGAATATGAAAAATAAGTTTACTTCTTTTTTAGCCTGCCTTTTGGCGGTTACCACTTTCGGACAGATTACCTATGAACTGGAAATTGTAGCGGAAGGAAATTTCGGATCTCCGACCGGAGATGTTTTTGTAAGAAACACGACTGTTTCCCCGGCGACCAATTCGGGAGGACGGTACCAGGAAGCGAATTCCACCACCGGATTTGATGTATTACAGGACTATAAAATTACCGGATCGAAAGCTATTTTCATTGAAAAGCCCGCTGGAACCGGACGCATTGTCATAACGGATCACCCATCGTTTACCGAGTTGCACACCTTCACTACGTCGAATGCGCCACAATCCATTGGAGTGGTCAGTAACACAAAAGCGTATGTGAGTTATGGAAACCCGGGAGATCTGGTACTGGTAGACCTTGTCAACTACACCCTTACCCCGGTTACAGACCCGTCGGATTATGTTTCTTCTTATTCCAATCACATGGTATATGCAGCCGGGCACTTGTATGCAGCTATCGGGAGCAATCTGATCAAGGTAGATACACTTACCAACACAGCTGTAGAGCAGATCGCTACCGGATTACAGGGAATCAACGGTCTTGTTGTCAATGACGATGAGAGCAAGTTGTGGGTAATGGATAATACGAATCTGGTATCAATTGACTTGCAAAACGGAGGAGCTATCAATGCACCGGTTACAGTGGGCACCTCATCTTCATCGAATGTACGCTACTATGATGAAAACATCTATTACTGGTCCGGAACCAGTTTGTATATCTACAATATTGCGGCTCCTGAATTGCCCCTTACGAGTGTATACACCAGTTCATTACCAGGTAACGCGTGGTCTTTCGGATATGGAAAATCCTTTGCCATTGATCCGGCAACAGGAGATTTCGTAATTGCAACAGCAAACAATTATACGGCACCGGGTTATTTCGAAGTCGTAAACGGAACCGATTTTTCTATTATCGAATCCGACAATATGCCCGGATGTGCCATCCCGAACAATTGTGTACTGAAAACATATCACACGCCAACTGCTCCTCCCACACCAACTGTTGATCCGCTTCCTCTTATCACGGCAGAATGTAGTGTAACACTTGATGCTCCTACCGCGACAGGTGAAGGAGGTACTGTAACCGGTACAACAACAGATCCTGTAGAATATTCGGAACAGGGTACTTATACGGTTACGTGGACCTATACAGATGAAAACGGTTCCAGCACGCAGACACAAACTGTGGAAATAAACGATGTGACCAACCCGGTTCCTTCTGTACAGCCGATCAGTGTTTCGTGTAATGAGACGGTTGCTACTCCGGAAGCGGTTGACAATTGTGCCGGGACAATCTCCGGAACAACAACAGATCCTGTGTCGTATACAGAAACCGGGGTGTATACCATTACCTGGTCATTTGATGATGGAAACGGAAATACGGTAACACAAGATCAGGAAGTAACTGTGAATTGTCTGGCAGCACTACCGGAACAGGAAGAACTTTCGATCACGGCGTATCCGAATCCAACCCGTTCTGTTGTTTATATCTCCACCAATCAATCCCATGTATCTGTTCAACTCGTTGATGCTTTGGGGAAAGTCGTTTCCAATGCGGGCCTTATTTACAATGGTAAAAAGCAGCTTGATCTTTCGCATCTGGAATCAGGAGTTTACTTTATTTCACTTAGCAGCCCAACAGAAACACGGGTGATTCGCATGATAAAAGAATAAACAAGATCGGTACGAATTGTATTGAAAAAGGAGGTTATCAGATAACCTCCTTTTTTGTTATTTACGCTGCAAGTAAATCTTTATGAAGGTATAAACCAATACGGCTATTCCCATTCCAAACGGGACCAGTATATTGAACCAATATATCTCTCCGTTTTTCTGGTAAATCCCCTCAGAATATAGTTTAAACACCCCAACTAAAGTAAGCAATATACCAATCCCTAAATACCTTTTATTTTCTACTGTCATAAACGGTTTGTTTTATTTTTCAAACGAAATCAGAGAACCGTTTTCTCCACTCGCGTTTTTTCATACACCCCTAATAACGATTAAACCGGGAGTTTTTTAAGCTCAGAGAAAAAATCTATCTCTTTTACCGGAGATCCTGATATGTTTCCTTTTGCATTGCTTTCCGAATTCGGGAGATAAATCCCGAAATTTTTATTTGTCCTGAATACTCCGATAAGATTCTCGTATGATTCTTCATCGACCCTGACTATATAATCTTTCTCCGGTGAATCCCTGTGCTCACAAAATCCATACGTTTGTCCCTCGTTTACCGCGTCACAAATCGAAAGAAGTGCGTGATACTCCCCAAAACTAACATCCTCTACCGTAATACGTATCCAGCCATCGTAGGAATAATCTGCCTCCCATTTTTCTACCGGACTTATTTCAGCAATTGTTTTCAGAATGTCTTCAGGACTGTTTTTCTTTATATAAATCGTCTTTTTGTACCGTCCTATATCAACCGGAATCCAATTTCGATCCGAATCAGGTGAAGGAGGAACAATATAATGATGTGATTTTTTCTTTAACAATCTACTCCCCGGACCAAATCTAAAATAGATCAACGCCAGAATAACCACAAATGAAATAACCGTTTTGGGTTCCATGTATTGTTTTTAATTGCTAACTGCTACCGTTTTTCGCCGAAAATAAAAAAGCTTAGTAGAATGACGATGCTTTCTGTGGAGAAATAACAGAACTTTAGTGCCAATTGGTCTATTTTATCTGGAATTGGAAAACAGATTTTTTAGACCCACAATAAAAGGAAGAAAAAAGTAAAACGGTTTTTTTATTTACTTATTTTTCTATTTTTGAGCGTATTAAGACAACACACATACAACTAAAAACCAATTTTATGGCATATATAGCAGTGCTATTTTAGGGAAAGTTCGATAGGGTAATGGAGAAAATTAGCCTGATATAATTAACTTGAAATCAGTAATTTATGCAAAAATTAAAAGATGAATTTCCTAAAATTCTTGCTGAACGAAAGAATCTTAGAAAAAAAATAAACTCTACACAGCATTCTATTCAGAGAATAAAAAATAAAATAATAATTAGTAGAATTTTTATCTATGGTTTTTTTTCTAATAAACTTTCACAACAATTGGTGGATTTACAAAAAGAAGAAATAAACATAAGAAAAGAGTTGAGTGAAACAAAAATAGCACTCAAATATAATCTCGATGAGAATGACAAATCGAAATCACTTATAACTGATTTACAAAATAAATTTAAAGAATTATCGAAATCTGAAAAGATCTGGGATATAACAAATTCACAAGAAGTTACAGAAAATAAATCCTCTGCTACTACTTCAATAAAGAGAATTCCAACTAAGATTGAAATGTCTGATTTTGAGTTAATAAAATGTGATATAAAGGGGCTTCTTTTCAAAAATAAGAATGGAAGAAACATAATTTTCTATCCGAGTTTTATGATTTCATGGGAGCATTCGGATAACTATGAAATCTATTTTAATTCTGAAATAAAAGTTGAATTCAGAATCTCCAATTTTTTAGAGGAAGAAACAATTCCTTCTGACTCAGAAGTCATAGGTGAAACTTGGAGAAAAGTAAATAAGGATGGTAGTCCTGATAAGAGATTCAAAGGCAATTATAAGATTCCAATTGTTAAATATGCAGAAATCACATACCACTTTGGAAACTCTACGGAAACATTTCAATTTAGTAATTATACGAAAGCTTTGGAATTTTCGGAAGATCACCATATTATTCTGACTCATTTACAATCCAAATAAAATAAGTTGGTAAAAGATATTCACAGATCTAAAAAGTAAAAACTACCATGACCTAACGTTGGTTTATAAGAATTTGAAGAACATAATAAAAAAGAGAATTATCAATTGAGATTATTTCCAATCCATATATTACTAAAAGACCTTTCATTTATGATGATATATTTCATCATTATGAAGTATAATCTCACAGGGGAAACCTACCTTCCTGATACCATCAGAAATTTTCCCGGAGCACCAAGAATGACGTTTTTAGACATGATAACTGCATCATGTTTCTACAATTTACTCCCCTTATTAGTTAGTTTCTTAAGTTATTACCCGATAGTCTGGGTTTTTAGAAAACTATTGTCAAATACAAAAAAACTGAGACTCATTATGACTGGAATAACACTATCCGTTACAACCCCAGTAGTTTATCTTTGGGCTAGTGGCTGGAAACATAATGATTATTATCAAATAAATGCAGAAACAATAGCAATGCTATTAACATTCATAATTTCTGTAACAATCTATTGGTCGTTCAATAAGAACGAACAAAAACCCTATAAAACACTGTAAAAATGGTCTATATTCAACATCTGTGACATTTTCCATTGCCAATGAAAAGAAATTCAAACTACATAAACCAACAAGGATATTTACACAAATACTACTAATCCCCAAGGTATCAATTTTTGAGTAGTTTCTCCATATACACACCATTATTCGTACGTATCATTAGGGTATATACTCCCTTGCTTAAAGAAGCAACCGAAACCGGAATTTGATGTTCCCCCTCAGGAAGCCCTATTTCTTCTGTTTTAGAAATCAACTTTCCCGAAACATCAACTATGTCGATTGATACTGTAGATTGTTGAGTTAGCGTAAGGCTAAGGTTTATTACTTCAGAACCTGGATTAGGATAAAGTTGTATTTTTTTCGTTGTGAGTTCGTTTTCATCGATTGAAATAGTTGTCATTGTCAACAACCGTATGACCGGGGCAAACGTCATATTCTGATAATAATCGTCCGGGGCTGTATAAAACCAACTTGTTACATTTTTACCTATTACACTTTTAAAAGGTAATAAGCCAGAAAGTTGTATAGGAGCAAATGTACTTCCTGAGTTGCAAATAAACACGACGGCCCGATCTCCGGTATTCAAATAAGACGGGTTAAGAGAATTATTAGATGGAACTAAATTTATATGTGTCCCTAAATCTTCAAATTGAATTTCATATTCTTCTGATGAAGACAAGAACTCTAAAGAGCTACCATCATACCTGTAAATTTCAGCATAAATTGAACTTCCCTGTATTTGCTGAAATTCTTCTTGAGAGAGTTTTGAAATCCCAACACTAATCCCATCAAAAAACAAAGTATTCGCAAAAAACAATTCAAATACCATACCCAAACAAGCACCTGAATTATCTTCGCCATCAAATTCATAAAAAGCCCCTGTCAAGCTTTCATCGGAACCATCATAAAAATCCCGGGTGTTAAAGCGATTTGTGTTATAAGTAGAAAAATATTCAAAAGGAATATTTAATGTATCATTCCATGTGTTTTCCAACTGCTCCATTGTTTCCAGTTCAAAGTGAAAATTGTATTGTTCATCAACAAGGAATTCGTAGATATCTATTCCATTTGTTCCCTCTATAGTAAGGGTGTCTATCTCATGAGGTTGTACTAAAACACTTTGCGGGCTGACTCTCTCTATACCGTTAGAAGAGATTATCTTAAGGCTTACTTCTATCGGCGCAGAGCCTTCATTTTTTACAATTGCACCAAAATTAATAAAGGTGTTCGGATGAAAGATTCGGTCTTCTGACAACTTTGTATAGGAAATACGGTTATCACCAATGCTAGTGAAAGCTTGTACTAATTTTAAATCATACTCAAACCCTTCACGAATTTTCACATCATCAATAAACCATCCATACGATTTTCCGTTTACTACATCATCAGTATTATAATCAACCGTAAACCGGAACATAACCTGAGAAGGATTGTCCGAAATAGCAGTAGTAATGTTGTACTGTCTTAGCATAGATGCCGGATAGGGTACACCACCGTCATACGTAAGTCTGAAAATATCATCATTTGTACCCACGACTTTCCAGGTAACTCCTAAATCTGTTGATACTTCTACAAGTTGTTGATCATAGTACCGTGCACCGTATTGTTCAAATTCAATAATTACGTTATTTAGTGCAGACAGGTCAAAAATAGAGTCAAAAGTTAGGTGAAATGTATTGTTTATGTGGGAGGCATTCGTTGGATCTCCATTTGTAAACAAGGCGTAATTTCCTCCACTTGTAGAAGCGGTCCATGCATCAAAATACCAGGTTCCTTCACCTGAAGTGATCGTAAAGGTATTATCCGGGTTCATTTCTGCAGGTCCTGTAGCTATCCAATTCGTTAGGGATGAGAAATTTGCGGTCCATACAATGTTTCCTAATGTCCCCGACTGACCATTTTGAACAGGAAACAACATTGCCCGTCTATTTCCTTCATCCATAGGTTGTGTAACCATCGAACGTGGAGTAGCATCAAAATTCTGAGAAAATACAGACGTGGAGATCAATAGGAAAATAAAACCGATTAGTACGTAGGCATATTTCATTTTCTGGATGAATTAATCTTTAATAATCTGAAAGTTACGAAAAAAGATTATGGCAAAACCCTGTTAGGTAACAAAACTAAAACAGGCAAACTCAATTGACCACTGATTTTCTGAATTTAAAATTATACTTTACCGAACACCCTACCCAGGGGGATAAACGGCTACTTTTTCGCTCTTTATAAATGGAGTAGCGATAGATGAGGTAACCACTAATTGAAAAATGGAATCTATTGTTTCTTGTCCTGTAAAACATTCCCAAAGAACCGGAAGGCATTACAATAACGACCGGAGGTAAGTCTGCGTAAGGCAAATAGTTTGACTTACCAGTTGACAGTATAGGATTGATACCGGCTGCGAACGCCAAACTAATACGTGGTCCGAATCTAGTTCCATATTCGTAAAAAGGAGAAAGACTGAATGTATAGTTAGGATATGATTTTCC